>DOUV01000673.1 GCA_003520455.1 Chloroflexota bacterium
CACCCACCAGTGCATCGAGCCGCTCGAGGCGGACGAGATCCGGGCGGAGCGCCAGGAGCTGGCTGGTCTCCCACCGGGCTGCGTGGTCGAGCAGCGCCGGGTCACCCAGAAGGGCGAGGGGTGGCGCGGCCAATACGAGCAAGCCGCGTGTGAGGGCACCCTCCGCGGCCTCGATCAGGAGGAGTTCGTGCGGGTGGGCGTAGTGCCCGCTGATCAACGCGATGCGCTGGAAGCCGATCTCGGCCAATTGGGTGAGCAATGCGTCGAAGAGCGTACGGATCACCTCAGAGGGGAGTTGCACGGAGAATTGGTGCGGCAGTGTAGTCACGGCCCACCACGTCGCCGGAAAGAGAATCCCGCCGGTACGCTCGACCAGGCGCGCGGCGAAAGCTTCAGCGACCAGCCCATCGAGCCCGAGCGGCAGGTGCGGCCCGTGGAACTCCAGCGCGCCCCAGGGGATCACCGCGAGGAGTGTCTCGGCCAGGATCGCCTCGAGCTCAGCCGGGAGGAGTTCGGTGTAGCGACCGGCGCGGCTCACGTCGTCACCTCAGAGGCAGCAAGCGTGATGCTACCAGTCGTCGTACGGATGGTCAACGTCGGACCACCACCGTTCACGGCTCCACGAAGCATATCGCCAACGAGTTGGTCGACGCTCGGGCCTTCGACCGGGAACACACAGTTGATGCTCCCCACACTGGTTTGAGCATCAAGGGTGAAAGCGTTGTCCGATGGCAGGTCGATCGCTACGCGGCCGGCGGTACTGATGACACGGTAGTGGCCCTCGCGGCTGCCCAAGGCCCCCTCCCACTCGATCGAGCCGGTCGTGGTGCGGAGCGTCGTCGGCGCCACAAAGCTGCAATCTCGCGCGCGGAGGCCGCCAACCTCAGTGCTCACGTCGGCCCGGCCGCGCATGCCGCGCAGAAGCACCGGACCAACACTGCTGTCCACGTGGACGGCCAGGTCTGCAGGGACGCTGATCTGCCAGTCTACCTGCTCCTGTTTCATCCCAACGCGCATCCGTCCAGTCGGCGCCACCAATACCAGCCGGTCGCCTACCGGCTCGATCCGCAGCGCCATGGCTTCCGCCCGCTGCCGGGCCTCCTCGGTCGACCGGCCGCGAGCGATCTTGACCGTCCGGATGGTGATCTCATCGCTGCTGCCGGCTGCGATCTCGACATCGCCAACCGGGTTGGTCAGGTCAAGCGTGGTGATGCCGGCGGCCGGGAGGCGTTCAAGCCGTTCGGCACGGCCCTCAACCGTGGCCCCGACCCCCAGATATCGCGACCACCAGCCAAATCCGGCGACGAGAAGGATGGCGCCGAAGACAATGAGCCCAAACAGGCACAGGATGATGAACAACTCGACAACCCCAATCGATGGCATTTGGTCCCTCCTCGCTGTGGTCAGACCGCAGCCCATTGTACCATGAGTTCGCCGATCACAGCAGCGTGGACCGACGCACTTCACGAGCGGCTCCTGGCCTGGTACGCCGGGCAGGCTCGCGACCTCCCCTGGCGCCGCACCACCGATCCCTACGCCATCTGGGTCAGTGAGATCATGCTGCAGCAGACCCAGGTCGAGCGGGTCAAGGAGTACTTCGAGCGCTGGATGGCCCGCTTCCCGACAGTGGAGGCGTTGGCCCAGGCGCCGTTGGATGAGGTCCTCAAGCTGTGGGAGGGGCTGGGCTACTACGCGCGGGCGCGCAACCTGCATCGCGCGGCCCGGCAGCTTGTAGCGGAGCACGGCGGCCGGCTCCCCAATACGGTCGAGGGACTGCTGGCGCTGCCTGGAATCGGACACTACACCGCGGGCGCGATCGCCAGCATCGCCTATGGCCGGCCGGTAGCGGCTCTCGACGGCAACCTGAAGCGCGTCCTGGCCCGATTGACCGGTCTGGAGAGCCCGATCAATACCCCGGCGGGTGAGCGCGCGTTGTGGGAGGTCGCCGAGGCCCTGGTGCCGGACGAGCGCGCCGGCGATTGGAACCAGGCGCTCATGGATCTGGGCGCAACGCTCTGCGTGCCCCAGGCGCCGCGCTGCCTGCTCTGCCCGCTGCAGGGGCTCTGCCTGGCCCAGCGCGAGGGGCGCCAGGATGGGCTGCCGCTCAGAGCGGCACCGCGAGCGCGGCCACACTACCAGGTGACCGCAGGGCTGATCTGGAACGAGCGGGGCGAGCTGCTGATCGCCCGCCGGCCGCTCGACAAGATGCTCGGCGGCCTGTGGGAGTTTCCAGGCGGCAAGTGCGAGGACGGCGAGGCCCTTGCGGCCTGCCTGCACCGCGAGTTACGTGAGGAACTGGGGATCGAGGTCGAGGTCGGCGAGCGGCTCACAGTCGTGGAGCATGGCTACACCCACTTCTCGATCCCCCTCCACGCCTTCCACTGTTGGCACCGGGCCGGCGAGCCCCGTGCGGTCGGCGTCGCCGACTGCCGCTGGGTTCGCCCCGCCGACCTGGACGCCTTCGCCTGGCCACGCACCGATCGCCAGATCATCACGGCGTTGCGGGAACGCTTGACGGCCGGCGAGCGGCCGTACGAGAGTCGCAAGACCGAGGAGCGAGACACAACCGGCGGCTCAGGCGCGCGATCGTGAGCACCACCCTACAAATGGACCGGCCCGGTGATTGGCCCGTCCCTATCGGCCAGACTCACAAGAAGCGCAAGGCCTCTCTTGCTTTGAGCCTTGCGCTTTTTGCCGTTGACCGCCTGCCCTGCGTTGCAAGGCTCGCCGGATTCGGAAGATGCGGCGTTCAGAACTTGGGTTGTTCAGTCGCCCTGACGGGGTCGCCCCCCTCCAAGAAATCAAAGTCGCACCCACGGGGCGCCTGTGTGACGTGCTCCAGGTAGAGCCGGCCGTAGCCCCGCTGGAAAGCCGGTCGAGGGGCGCGCCACGCCGCGTGCCGCCCGGCCAACTCGGTCTCGGCCACGTGCATGTGTAACCGCCGGTTGGCGACGTCCAACTCGATCTCGTCGCCGTCCTGAACGAGCGCCAGCGGCCCGCCGACCGCGCTCTCCGGCGCAACGTGGAGCACGATAGTACCGAAAGCGGTCCCGCTCATCCGCGCGTCGGAGATGCGCACCATGTCACGCACACCCTGACGAAGCAGTTTGCCGGGAATCGGAAAGTTGCCCACCTCGGGCATACCCGGGCCACCAACCGGCCCCACATTCTGCAGCACCAGAACGTCATCGGCGGTGACATCGAGGTCCGGATGATTGATCCGCGCCTGCAGGTCCGCCAGCCCTCGGAACACGACCGCGCGCCCTCGATGGTGGAGCAGACGAGGTGACGCGGCAGCCTGCTTGATCACGGCCCCCTCCGGCGCCAGATTGCCCCACAACACAGCCGTCCCGCCTTCATGCGAGAGCGGATTCTCCAGCGGCCGGATCACCTCCGGATTCTCGACCCTGGCATCCCGCACATTCTCCGCCAGGGTGCGCCCGGTCACGGTCAGGGCCTCACCGTGCAGCAGGGGCAGCAACTGTTTGAGCACGGCCGGGATTCCACCCGCGTAGAATAACTCTTCCATCTGATACTGCCCCGCCGGCCGCACGTTGGCGATCAGGGGTGTCCGCCGGCTGATCTGGTCAAAGAGGGTGAGCGGCAACTCGATGCTCAGGCGCTCGGCGATTGCGGGGAGGTGAACCAGCGCATTGGTGCTCCCGCCCAATGCGCTGAAGAGCGTAATCGCGTTCTCGAAGGCCTGTCGAGTCATGACCTGGGATGGGCGCAGCCCCTCGCGAGCCAGGTCTACGATCCGGCGCCCGGCGGCCTCGGCCAGGCGCG
>DOUV01001021.1 GCA_003520455.1 Chloroflexota bacterium
GGCTCGAGGCGCAGCCGGCTCACCCGCCTGCGGCGCGCTGCCCTCAGCCGTGGACCCGGCGAGAATCACCGCCAGCGGTTGGCCGGGTCTGACCACATCACCCTGGGAGATCAGAATCGTCTCGATCCGGCCGGTCACGGGTGCGGCGACCTCCAGGGTGACCTTCTCGATCATGACTTCGGCAAGGATTTCGCCTTCCCTTACCACCGAGCCTTCGCGCCGGAACCAGTTGACAAGCACGCCTTCGTCAGTCTCGCGCCCGGCCCACATATCGGCAGGGATTGTGACTTCAACCTGGTCAGCCATAACTCCTCTTTCCGACCTTCCGGCGAAACCATGTCGTCGCTCGAAATCAGGAGCACCCGGTTTCGAAGAGCCGCCTACTCTACAACCCACCGGCCCACCCACCGGACCGGCTGCTCGACCGCTGCCCGCGGGGTTCCGGTGCAAGCGTACCCGCCGGTGTGTGGGCCGGCATTCGTGGCCAGCCGGAGGGTTGTTGTACTAGGCCAGCATTTCCTTAACGGTCTGAACGATCGTCCGGCTGTTCGGAATGACAAACTGCTCCAGCGGCCGGCTGTAGGGAATCGGGACGTCCGGCTCGGCCAGCCGGCGCACAGGTGTGTCGAGGTACTCCAGCGCCTGCTCGGCGGCGATAGCGGCGACCTCCCCACTGAAGCCGAAGCTCTTGTAATCCTCGTCGACCACCAGGAGACGGTGGGTCTTCTTCACCGAATCGACGATGGCCTGGCGGTCCAGCGGCACGAGAGTGCGTGGGTCAACAAGCTCGACACTGATGCCATCCTTCGCCAGTTCGTCGGCCGCTTCCATCGCCCGGTGCACCATCAGGGAGAGGGCCACGATAGTGATGTCGTTGCCCTCGCGGACGACCCTGGCCTGGCCGAATGGGATGGGATAAGGTTCTTCGGGCACCTCCGTGGCCGCGCTCTGCGGTGAGGGCATCCAGCCAAGGCCCATCAGCCCCTTATGGAAGAAGTACATGACCGGGTTGGGATCGCGGATCGCCTGAATCATCAGGCCCTTCGCGTCATAGGCGTTGGAGGGCACCACAATCTTGAGGCCGGGTGTGTGGGCGAAGATGCTGTAGAGGGTCTGAGAGTGCTGGGCGGCGTCGTTGTAGCCTCCTCCCATGGCCGTGATCAGGACGACCGGCAACTGGAGATTCCCACCCGACATGTAGGTGTTCTTCGCCATGTGGTTGTAGATCTGATCCATACAGACGCCGAAGAAATCGACGAACATCAACTCGACGATCGGTCGCATACCCTCCGCGGCGGCGCCATAGGCCGCGCCGATGAAGGCGGTCTCTGCGATCGGCGTGTCCATCACCCGCTCGGCGCCGAAGCGCTCGAAGAGGCCCTGCGTGGCACCGAAGATCCCTCCATAGACGGCGACGTCTTCGCCCATGACGAAGACACGCTCGTCGCGCTCCATCTCTTGAGCGATCGCTTCCGAGATGGCCTTCGACATCGTCAAAACACGCTCTGCCATTTTGCTCCTCCGATCTCACGCGGCGGCGAATACGTCTTGAAGAGCCTCTTGGGGCTCGGGGTAGGGGCTTTGCCGGGCAAACTCGATGGCTTCATCGACCTCAGCCTTGACCTCCCCAGCGATGCGCTCGGCGTCGGCCTCGGTGAAGACGCCCTGCTCGAGCATCTGCCGCTTCAGCCGATCGATCGGGTCGCGCTTCTTGAGCTCCTCGACCTCGTCCTTGGGGCGGTACAACTGGGGATCGCCTTCAAAGTGGCCGAAGTAGCGATCGGTCTTGACCTCGATGAGGCTGGGACCCTCTCCCCGGCGTGCCCGGGCGACGGCCTCGCCGGCCGCTTCATAGATGGCTACCGGATCGTTGTCGGGGATGTAGACGCCAGGGATGCCGTAGGCAACAGCCCGCTCGCTGTTCCGCTGAACGGCCGTCGACTTCGTCTTCGGCACTGAGATGGCCCAGGAGTTGTCTTCGACGACGAAAATGACGGGTAGCTTCCAAAGCGCGGCCAGGTTCAAGGATTCGTGCCAGCCGCCCTGGTTGGCTGCTCCCTCTCCC
Organism: Chloroflexota bacterium; assembly: GCA_003520455.1. The sequence continues at coordinate 2,066 of DOUV01001021.1, forward strand.
GCGAAGTTGACGGCGACCCAGTCCTTCCCCATCTTCTTGGCGGCCAGGGCCGCCCCGACCGCGGGTGGGGCGCCAGCGGCGATGATCCCGCTGCAGGCGAATTTGGCCGCGGGATCAAACAGGTGCATGTGGCCACCCTTGCCCTTGCCCAGGCCGGTGCTTTTCCCAAAAATCTCGGCAGCCATCTTCTTGAGGTCGACGTCCTTGGCGATGGCGATGTGATGGGCGCGGTGCGGGCCGGTGACCGTATCCTCCGGGCGCAAGTGGAGACAGACCCCCACAGCGGGCGGCTCCTGGCCCGCGCTCAGGTGCATCTCACCGGGCACCGGCCCGGCAGAGATGTCGAAGAGCGGTGTCTTACCTTCCTGGTAGATCCGCGCCATCCGCTCTTCGAAGTAGCGAATTTTGACCATCGTGGCGTACATCTTGAGCAGGGTGTCCCTATCAATGGCCATAGGATTCTCCTTTCGTTGATTGACCTGCGGCCTGATCAGGATCGGCAACCGAAGTGGTTGTAGAAGCACCGGAAAGAAGTTAAATGGAGTATGAGGGCAAGAGATAAGCAACTGTTCGGCATGAAGCGAGCGATGAGAGGTGCCCCGCTCGGCAGGACTCCCTTCTCTTACGAGTATACAACCTACCGCCCGCCGGTCAAGACCGTCTGTCATCTTTTTCACATCCAGATTACATGCGCGCGCACGAGCAGTCCCTACATGACCTGCGAACCGAACTGGTATGCTGGCTCTCAGCGAACGGAAGCGAAGACATAAGCAGCCCTGGCACGGCTCTACGATGCGCCACGGCGCGACTCTTGGAACCTGCCCGCCGGGCGCCACCGCCGTGCAACTTGCAGTGTAGTTCCAGCGTATACTTTGTTGTTCGTGGACCTCGCCTTGCTATCTTGACCACTCGCCGTTTCTCTCGCTCTTGCCCTGAGGAGGTGACACATGCTCGGTTTTATCGGTTGGATCATTGTCGGCGGCCTGGCCGGTTGGCTCGCCAGTATCGTGATGGGGACGAACCGCCGGCAAGGTTGCATCATCGACATTCTTCTCGGCATCGTCGGCGGTCTCGTCGGCGGCTTCTTGCTGAGCCTGGTTGGATTGCGCGGGAACGCCGGATTTTTCAGCAGTCTGGTAACAGCCTTTATTGGCGCGGTTGTCATCCTCGCCGCGGCTCGCGGGTTGCGGACTTAGCCCCAGCCCGTCGCAGCCGAGAACCGAACGAGCCGCCATGCCGGCCGGTGTGGTGGCTCGTTTGATCTCAGGGAGTCAGCGGTCGGCGAAGCGCTGGGCAGGGCTCGCGAGTGGAGCGGCCGGACGCCGGAGCGCCAGCCCCAGCAGACCGAGGGTGAGCACCGCGCTGACAACAAGCTGCTCGACCTTCAGCGTCTCCAATGAGACGCCGGGCGGCACGGTCGGCGCAATCCCTCCCCAGTAGTCGAGGTAGTCGTTGAAGGCAAACCAGGCTGCGACGGTAATCACCTGCCAGAGCTTGGGGCGGTAGAAGACGAGCAGGCTTGCCCCCATCACGACCATCGCCGCGTGCGTGAAAGTCATCGTAACGCTCTCCAGAGTGAACGTGCCAGGCCCGCGCCACCACAGCAGCCAGAACGCCACTGTCCAGAGACCATACTTAATGTTGCTGAAGACTGCCCACGTTGCCAGCCACTCGTGCGCCGGCGTCCGCGCGCGCCGGATCAGCGGCAGAGCCAGGGCGAAGCCGAGAACCGAGAGCGGTGAATCCACCAGCCAGGGCCAGAGCAAGGGCGAGATAATCGCCATCTGTGGGCCGTACCAATAGACTGTGCCGATGACGAAGCCGAAGAGGTTGATGACTACCAGTCCCCATTCAATAAGTGGAACGGCATAGAGGCGGCGAATCAAGTTAGCAATCATGATATCCTTTTCTTGGGGAAGTCGCGAAGCACGCTGCACCGGAGCAGAGACCGTGAAGTATCACGCTTACGTCGAGAAGCGGGCGTGTCAGTGTGACGGCCACGAAAAATGCAACGCGATGGCGCCGATACGCGCAGATCGACGCAGATCAAATTGCTAAGCCGTTTCGACACCCCGGAATCGATCGACCCCCAGGTGATCAATCTCCATCTCGGTCTCGCCGTGCTCGACCAGATCGGCCAGCGCCCGGCCAATGCCGATGGCGAATTTGAAGCCGTGGCCGCTAAAGCCGACACCTATGGCGATATGGGGGAGGTCGGGCACCGTCGCGACGATGAAATCATCGTCGGGCGTATTGGTGTAGAGGCAGGTGGTGGGGTCGAAGGCCTCGCCCGCTACGTCAGGGAGATATTGTTCGAGGTAGGCCTGCAACCGTGCGACGACCTCCGGACGCGGTTCTCGCGTGTAGTCAGCAATGTCAATATACCGCTCGTCGCGGTGGAACCCTAACTTGACGCCGGGTGCTCCGACGATCGGAAAGCCGTAGACGTTCGGCTCGCGGTGATGAATCCAGATTGTGAAGCGGCCGGGCACGAAAGCATCGGGATTGGCTCGCGGCCGGAAGTAGACGGTCTGCTCTTGGGAGACGCGGAGCGGAAGCTCCAGGCCAACGTCTCGCAGGAGCTGGCGGCTCCACGGACCGGCCGTGACAACCAGGCGCCGAGCCCGGTAGCGGTCCTTGTCCGTCACGATCTCGACACTGCCGGCATCGGGGAGAATCTGGCGGGCGGTCTCACGGTCGTGGATTGTCGCTCCGTGCGCCGCCGCCCGTGTGGCCATGACCTGGACGCAGCGCGTGGCGCTCAGCACGCCGGCGTCGGGAGAGTAGACGGCGATGGTCTCCTCGCTGACCCGCCACTGCGGGAAGCGGCGCGCCAGCGCCGCGCAATCGAGTCGCTCCCACGAACCGCCAATAGACTCCAGGGCCGCGGCCACGGCAGACACCTTCACCTGCCCGGCGCGTCCCTCGCCAAGATCCAGACCGCCGGTGTCTCGGAGCAGTTGCTCGCCGGCATCGGCCTCCAACGCGCGCCAGAGGGGTTTGGTTTGAATGGCCAACCGGGCGTAGGCAGCGTTAGGGTAGGCGTAGCGGAAGATTCGCGATTCCCCGTGGGAGCTCCCACGGGTATGGGCGATCTCGAACTGCTCGAGCAGCAGAACCCGCTGCCCGTCGCGGGCCAGGTGGTATGCTGCAGCGCTCCCCATGGCTCCCGCGCCCAACACGATGGTGTCGAATTGATCGATTGTCATAGGGTCTGATGCCTGCGAACCGGTTCGTGTCAGCTGGCGTTGGAGACCGGAGATGAACGGCTCGTTCTCGGATCGAACACTGCGTGCAAGGCTGTGAATCTCCAATCTCTCATCTCTCATCATTCTCCAGATGGGGGAATCAGTCGAAAATGATCACGCCCCGAGCGACCTCACCACTGAGCATCGCGGCGAATGCCTCGTTGATCGCGGCGAGTGGGTACCGCCGCGAGATCAGTTCGTCGAGTTTCAAGCGCCCGGCGGCGTAGAGGTCCAGGATCATGGGCATGTCGCGCTGCGGGTTGGCACCCCCGTAGTAGCTGCCCTTGAGGGTCTTGTCCTCGCGGGGCAGGCGCCCGGCCGGCAGGGGGACAACGGCATCATGGGGACCGATCCCCACGTAGGTCACGGTACCCCCGCGCCGGATGGCGTCGTACGCCAGGCGCTGCACGGCCGGCACCCCGCTGGCCTCGAGAGCGTAGTCCGCGCCCCGGCCCGCTGTCAGCTCCTCAATCGCCCGCTGCGCATCAACCTCCCGGCTGTTCACCATGTGGGTCGCACCGAACTGGCGGGCCAGGTCCATCTTGGCCGGCACTACGTCTACGGCGATGATGGTGGTCGCTCCGGCGAGGGCAGCGCCCTGGATGATGTTGAGGCCCACGCCGCCGCAGCCAAAGACGACCACGCTGCTTCCCGGCCGGATTTGGGCCGTGTTCAACGCAGCTCCGATTCCCGTGGTGACAGCGCAGCCGACCAGCGCGGCGACCGTCAACGGCACGTCTCTGCGGATCGGCACGCACGAGAGCTGCGGCACGACGGCGTACTCGGCAAAGGTTCCCAGGCCCGAGAAGTGGTAGATCGTCTGGCCATTCTTGCTGAGCCGGGTAGTGCCGTCCAATAGGGTACCCGCCCAGAGCGGTGCGATCGTTGCCTCACACTGGGCCGGCAGGCCATGCTGGCAGTAGAAGCACTCGCCACAGGTCGGGACCCACGATAGCACCACGTGATCTCCCGGCCGGACCCGAGTTACCCCCGGACCAACCGCCTCGACCACACCGGCCCCTTCATGGCCCGCCACCACTGGCAACGGGTGCTGGGTGCTGCCGGTGACCAAATGGTAGTCGCTGTGGCAGACGCCACTCACCGCGATCTTGACCAGCGCCTCGCCCGGGCCGGGTGGGTCCAGTTCGATGTCTTCAATTATGAAGGGTGTGTTGGGTTCGTAGAAGACCGCGGCTCTCATGCCAACCTCTCTCGATGCTCGCTGCGACCCAGAGTCAATCCTCGAACGGATCTGGTTTCAAGCCGTTCCTCACTTGGAGGGAACCGGTCGCCCAGCCAGCCACGAACCGGTAGCCAGCAGTCTCGTCCTGCTCGAGAACAGCGATCACCCGTGGACCTGCCGGTATTGTACTCCCTTGCCCTGATTCGACCGAGTGGCTACGCACCCACTATTGTATCATGCCTGGTCTGGCCGCGACCAGCCCAGAGATGTTTCCCAGGCAATTGCCCCACCTCGTCGCGCCATTGCAGCGATCTCGCCCGCCTGGCTTAATTGTGGTAGAAGGGCCGGAGGAAGAATCCTGTGTGTTCTTCCTCCGGAAGGAATATCTTTCGCTCTTAGGCAAGGTTCATCGCTGCGTTACAATATGATGCGGGTTCGCGCGTCATATTGTAACGCTCAAACCGCTTCAGGCGAACCTTGCCCTATTGGATAGTGTGTATGGGGTTTGCTCAGGACGGCCAGCGAGGCGAGCGGCTTAAACCGCGGGCTGAGAGACGAAACGCGTGAAGCGGATTAAAAAAACCCGCAAATGTTCGCTAACGCCTACAATTCAGTCAGACTTGGCCGGTTGCGGCGGAAATCAGCGCCTGCTCCGCCGCAGTGATCGGTAGTAGGAAGCCCGATTACAGACGGGTGGCACCGTCGGGCGATGTGACCGCGCCAGAAGTCGCGCCTGTACCCAAATAGGCCTCGATGACTCTGGGATTGGCCCGCACGTCGGTAGGCGTGCCCTCGGCGATCTTGATGCCGTGATCGAGGACGTGGACCCGGTCCGAGATGGTCATGACCACGCGCATGTCGTGCTCGATCAAGATAATCGTGAGCTCTAGCTCATCGCGCAGCTTGCGGATGAATTCCATGAGCGCGAGCGTCTCTTGCGGGTTCATCCCCGCCGTTGGTTCGTCGAGGAGCAGCAACTTCGGCTGACTCGCCAACGCGCGCGCGATCTCGAGCCGGCGCTGGTCGCCGTACGGCAGGTTGCGGGCTAGGACATCGCCCTTCCCGGTCAGTCCGACGAAGTGGAGCCACTCCCGGGCGCGCGCCAGCGCCAGGCGCTCCTCGGCCCGCGTGGTTGGATCGCGGAGAATAGCTCCGAGCGGCGAGGCTTTGAGCCGGACGTGCTGGCCCACCAGCACGTTCTCCAGCGTCGTCATCCCACTGAAGAGACGGATGTTCTGGTAAGTGCGTGCAACGCCCCGTGCGGTAATTTGGTCTGGGCGCAGGCCAACCAGCCCTTGCCCCTCGAGGGTGATCTCACCCGATTCGGGCGTGTAGAACCCCGAGAGACAGTTAAAGAACGTTGTCTTCCCGGCGCCGTTCGGCCCAATCAGACCCGCGATCGTCTGCCGATCGACTGTCAAGTTGACCTGATCGACAGCGACCAGGCCGCCGAAGATTTTGGTGACCCGGCGAGCATCGAGGAGCGGCATGCTACGTGGCCTCCTCCAGTGAAGTGTCGGCCTCGTGCAGCTCGCGGCGGCGGCGCGAGGAGGGGAGCAGCCCCTCAGGCCGGGCGATCATCATCACGACCAAAAGCGCGGCGAATGTCAGGATGCGGTACTCATCGACCCCGCGCAGAACCTCAGGCAGACCCTTGAGCGCGATCGCACCAAGGACCACCCCAGGCAGGCTACCCATCCCACCGACGATGATCAGGGCGAGCGCGTCAATCGACACAAACAGCGAGAAATTGTCGGGGAAGATGTTGGTCTGGCGCGCAGCGTACAGTTGCCCGGCAAGGCCGGCGAACATCGCGCCGAAGGCGAAGGCCAGGAGTTTGGTCCGCACGAGGTGGATTCCGGTGGCTTGAGCGACGTCCTCATCCTCACGTAGTGCTACCCACGCCCGGCCGAGCCGTGAATCGTTCAGGCGCGTGGCGACGAAGGCGACCAGCGCGGACCCGATGAGCGCCAGGATGAACACGTCGCGTGGATTGCCCAAGTCGACCCCAAACAGGGTTGGGTGGGCCACCTTGAGCAGCCCCCGCGGCCCGTTGGTGACGTCTTCGAGGTTGAGCAGGAACAGACGAATGATTTCGCCGAAGCCCAGCGTCACGATCGCGAGATAGTCCCCGCGCAGACGTAGCACCGGAATGCCGAGCAAAATGCCACCCAGAGCCCCGGCCAACATTGAGAGTGGGATGGCCATCCAGAAGTTCACGACCGGATTCGGGGTGCCCCCGGCTCCGGCAAGGAGTGTGGTCATGAAGGTTGATGAGGCCGGCGTGGAGAGCAGCCCGTACAGGTAGGCGCCAATCGCGAAAAAGGCAACGTACCCGAGGTCGAGCAGGCCTGCGAAGCCGACGACGATATTCAGCCCCAAGCCCATCATGACAAAGATGAAGACGATCCCCATGACCGAGTTCTGGAATTGATCGAGCGTGAACGGGAGAAGTACGGTGCCGGCCGCCAGTAGTACGGCAACGACGCGTTGCTCCCTGCCGGGGCGGGTCTGGCGCAGAGCGAAGAGGCCGCTGCCCGTCGCGATGAGCGCCACCAACAGCCGGAGCGTCCCCTTACTTGTGCCGCCGAGTTTCACGGCCGGGTCTCCCATCCAGACGACCACGGCCAGCAGTACGAATGGAAGGGCAATGATCAGCCAGCGCGCGGCGGACAGGTTCAAGGATGCGCGCCAACGACGAACTGCCCCGCTCGAGAGAGCAAGTGCGAGCCCCGTACCGAGCAGACCGACGAGAACCACCAAGACGATACGTGGAACCAGGACGATCAGCGACAAGGCTCCAGCCTGCACGCCGTCGGGCGACAGACCGCTCAGTGCCGCCAGATTGGCCGGGACCATCTTGTCGAGGACCGGCTGAATGTTGACCCCGCGTCCCATCAGGGTGCCGAAGAATAGCAGAAGCCCAGCCGTCAACATGCCGCTGACAAGTCCGGCCACGAGCCCGTTCACCAGGACCTGCGACGCTGGTTTACTGACCGCGTCCCGGCGTACACTCCCAAAGATCAGGACGCCGGCCACCAGCGCAAGCATGGGGAATGCAGCCCCGGCAAGCCGCTGAGGAGTGCCGATCAGAATCAAGTAGGTCAGGAGGGCAAACGCGATGAGGCCGGTTTTTAACCCTTTTTGCATGCTCATCGTCAGGCCTTCTTTTCGCTCAGAACTTCGCCGAACAAGCCGGTCGGACGGAAAATGAGGATCAAGACTAGAACTGTGAAGGCAATGATGTCCTTGTACTCGGCGGGAATGCCGAGGGCGCTCGGACCAATCGCCTCGATCAGGCCCAAGATGAGGGCTCCGAACATGGCGCCGGGAATATTGCCGATTCCACCCAACACTGCAGCCGTGAAGGCCTTCAGGCCGGGAACAAACCCACTGTTGAATTTGATCACCGTGTTGTGAAAGCCGAGCATCACACCCGCCGCGCCGGCGAGCGCCGAGCCGAGAACGAAGGTGAAGACAATCACTTGATCGACGTCGACGCCCATCAGCGCCGCGGTGTCTTTGTCCTCGGCGACGGCGCGCATCGCCTTGCCGAGTTTGGTGCGTTGGATGATCAGGTAGAGGGCCAGCATCATGACGATCGAGGTACCCAGGATGATCACCCCAGTCAGTGAGACGAAGACCGGTCCAACTCGAAACCCTCCATCAATCAGCGCTGGCTTGCGGTAGCTATGCGGGGTCACGCCGAAGATGAGCAAGACCGAGTACTGCAAGAAGAGTGAGGCGCCGATCGCGCTGATCAACGGGACCAGGCGCGGCGCCCGGCGCAACGGCCGGTAGGCGATGCGCTCCAAAGCCGCGCCCGTCAGAATCGAGCCCGTCATCCCGGCTACGAGGATGAACAGGAGAGCCAGGATGACGACCGGCGGCGGCCCGGCAATCCAGCCCCGCGCCGTTACAAATTGCAACGTGAAGTAACCGATGAAGCCGCCGACCATCATCACCTCGCCATGCGCGAAGTTAATCATCAACAAGATGCCGTACACCAGTGTGTAGCCCAGAGCCACCAGTGCGTAAACGCCCCCCAGGACCAGTCCATTCAGTGCCTGGGAGACCCAAAACGAGAGGGGGTACCCTTCCGCCAGGCCAACCGCAACGGAGCGCCAGACGACGAGCCCGACAATGGCCGCACCGAACACCAGGAGCGGCAACCGCACCGCCGATTGCCTTTTCACCGGCCTGCTTCCCACAGCCGTAATACTCTCGGCCATACTCCCCCTCACCCGAGGCTTCTCGCAAGAAGCCATGTGGATCGTACGAATCGATGAGACGAAGGATGGGGCAGAGCGCTCCGCCCCATCCTTGAACAGCAACTGTTGGTTTACTTCAGCCCGAAGCCATAGATCTGCTCGAACTTCCCGTTCTTGACGGTGAAGACCTGGATGCCGCCAGCGCCGCACTCCCCGATCTCGTTGCAGGACAGGGTGCCGGTGAGGCCCTGCATGTTCTTGGTGGCGCGGATGGCCTTGAGCAGTGCCTCGCGGTTGATCACCAGGCGGCCATTGGCGTCTTTGGTGGCGACGCGGTTGATGGCGTCGGCGATCAGCATGACCGAGTCGTACGACTGGGCGTGGAAGGGGCCGAGCGAGTCGGGCTTGACGCCATACTTGGCCTCGTACTTCTTGTCGAACTCTTCGTTGAGGGCGGGATCGTCGGCCCCGGCCACGAAGGACATGTAGGTGCCCTCGGCGGCGGTGCCGGCCGCGTTGAGGTACTGCTCGGTGTAGGCACCGTCATCGCTCATGAACCTGGCGTTTTCGAGGCCGGAGGTCTCGCGCATCTGTTGGGCGATGAGGGCGCCTTCGGTGGAGTAACCCCCGAAGAAGATCAACTCGGGCTGCCTGGCACCGATCTTGGCCAGGGTGGCGCGGAAGTCGGTGTCGCCGACCTGGATCCCCTCGAAGCTGGTGACCTCCCCTCCTTGCTCGATGAACTTGTCGTTGACCACCTGGGCCAGGCCCTTGCCATAGTCCGAGTTGTCATGCATCACGGCGATCTTGGTGAGCTTGAGCTCGTTCTTGATGAAGCCGGCGTCGACGTCCCCCTGCAGCGCGTCGCTCAGTGCCACCCGGTTGCAGACGTCACAGTCGGTCCCGGTGACCTCCGGGTTGGTCGAGCTGGGCGAGACGAAGGGGATCCGGGCTTTCTGCAGGATCGGCTTGAGCCCGAAGGTCTCCCCTGAGCAGGTCCCGCCCGAGACTGCCACGATGCTCGCGTCGGCGGCGAACTTGTTAGCCACCACCGTGCCGGCATCGCCCGAGCAGGCCCCATCCTCGACCACCAACTCCACCGAGAAGCCCTGGATGCCCCCCTTGGCGTTGAGGTCGTCCACCGCGATCTCGGCCCCGTTGCGGATGTCCTTGCCGGGATCGGGGATTGGACCTGTCAGCGCCACAGACGCCCCGATCCGAATGGGGCTCCCCGGCTCAACCTCGACGCCAGGACCTTCCACGGCAGCACCCTGCGGCTCCGTCCCCATCCCGAAGCCATAGATCTGCTCGA
>DOUV01000228.1:0-290 GCA_003520455.1 Chloroflexota bacterium
AGGCGGCGGCGCCAGAAAGCGGTGTCAATCGGTTCGGCCTCGTCCCAGGTGAGCAGGCGGACGCGGATTTGGGACGTGGGATTGAAGTAGCCTCGGGCGAGAAAGGTCCCTTGCGTGTCGCGAACCTCGACGATGGTCCCGGGCTCGACCGCTGGGCTCCTGGCGATGGCACCACTGAAGATCCAGGGGTGGCGCAGGCGCACTGGCTTCTCACGACCGCGTTTGAGGGTGACAGTGGGGAGCATACCGATTCCTTCTACAGTTTGTGCTGCTAGAGCGCCGGTCAAGGA
>DOUV01000228.1:502-3080 GCA_003520455.1 Chloroflexota bacterium
GACGACTTGACCGATGTTCTAGAGAGTATAGCGTGCGATTGGGTGGACCTCAAGGGACGAGGCTTTCCGGCAGGGGGAAAAGTATGGAGACTCTATCTCTGGTTCGCTGCAACTTGTCGGCTGCCTGCTGCGTATTGATCAGGGAATGCGTGGGCCCCAGCAGTCCCTGGCGAGTCTGATCGGATTGGCCGAGCGCCAGTTGCTCAGGGGCGCACCATCTCGAGCGCTCAACGATCTCCCGGTGCGGACGGTCTTCTCGGATGCTCCCATTCGAGAGTGCCGGGAGAATGCGGAGAGGAGACGAATGATGACGAGGCGCGAGCGCCGCGCGTTGCGGCGGCGGAATCGTGAGGGCGGGCGCGATTTCAGCGGCGGTGTCATACTGGTGGGGCTGGGGTTCCTGTTCCTCACTGGTTGGTGGTGGCCGGGGATCATGTGGGTCATCGCGGCCGCCACGGCCTCCCGAGGGCTCGTCACCGAGGACCCAGAGGTCCGGCGCCGACGGCTATCGGCGGCGGCATTCCTGGCGATGATCCCGTTCTTCATCATGATGTGGTCGTGGAGCTGGCGCGCCTGGGCGGTCGCCTGGCCACTGATGTTGATTGCTGCCGGGGTCGCCATTCTCTGGGGGACGATGCGGTCGAAGCTCCCCCCCACCTGGCGCGACTCGCTCGATGAGTTGTTGAGCAGCCCCGAGCCGGAGCCAGCCCCAACCCGCCGGCCGGAGCCGGTCCCTTCCGAGGAGGAGACAACTTTCGACCGGCTCTCGACGATCTACGACCCCGAGCGGGACGAACCTGGAGTTGCCCCTGCTGAGATGGAGCGACCAGCGAGCGGTCCGGCCGAGCAGACGACTCCTCGGCTCCCGCCCGCAGACGATCACATTCAGGTTGACCTCGGGTCCATCTTTGGCTCAGGTGAGCGCCGGCTCGATCGGGCGCGGCGCGGCGAGCACTGATTCCCGGCGAGGAACGATGCCGGGCGGCCGGTCCATGGGCTCTCGGCGAGGAGTTGCCACACCGGGTCGCTGTTTGGCCTGTCAGGAAAAATACCACAAGGGGCCTCGATTCCAGGGCGGTCGAGGCTCCTCGCTGTGTTTCTCAATTCCGGCGGGTGATGAAAGGCGACGCACGTTCTGGCGTGCGTCGCCCTTCCGAAACGGGCTGATGCCCGGAGTCGGACGATTTCGCGGCCAGTGCTTCAAGCGCACCTCGTGCCGCCCGCGACTTGTACGACCCTGCTCCCGGAACCAAGCTGCGTCTGGGAGCGCCTTACGGCTCGACGATGATTGTACCGGACATGCCCTGGCCGCCGCGGCCACCGTGGAACTCACAGAAGAAGGGGAACGTCCCCGCCTGGTTGAAGGTGATTGTGCGGCTCTCGCCCGATGTGACGATCCCAGTGCTGAACTCCTGGTGGTCGCCCGTAGCGGTATGCGGTGCCTGGCCCTGATTGACAAACGTTACCGTCGTCCCAACTTTGACGGTGATGGTTTGGGGGACAAAGGCGAAATTGGTCATGGCCACGCTGGCAGCCTTCGGCGACGGCGGAGGTAAGGTGGGTGTAGCGGTCGGCTCCGGAATCGGTGTGGGTGTGTCAGCGGCGGCAACCGGCGGCATCGTCATCTCGACTTGCTGAATCACCAGGGGCATCTCGGCCAGGAACTGAGAGTGCTGGTAGGCGATCTTCGCGCCGCCCTCGCCTGGAATCGGCTCGATGGTTTCGTTGTTATTGGCATCGAAGCCGTTGAGGGCTCGCTCCGCCAGAACAACCATCTGCTGGACTTTGTCGGCGGCGGCGGCGATGTCCTGATCCGAGAAGACTGTCAGGCCGATGGCGCGCACCTGGGTGAGCCAGGCTTTGGTATTCGCCGCAGCGTCCTGAACGTGCTGGCTGTGGATTTTGGTCACCTCAATGGCAAAGGAGGCCTCCCCTGCGAGCTTCGCCTTGTCGGCCACCTCCTGCACGTAGCCCGGCTGGCCCTCCGCAGGGAGCAGGCCGAAGCCATCACCCGGGTCGAGAAGCTGCCCGTCGCCGTCGAGGTCCTTGTAGTCCGGACCCTTCGGACCCTCAATCAACAGGATGACGTGCTCGGTGTGGCGTTTGACCCCCGCGAGATCCCCGGCGTTGGCCGCATCGCGGGCAAACTGCGCGTGCCGGACGACCTCTTCGGTCTGCTGGAGCAGACCAATGGCCAGGCCGACCTGGCCGGGTGTGTCGGGGGATGAGACCAACAAGTGGCGAATATGCTCCATCGAGTTCAGCGACACCTGTCCCCAGGCGAGGACCCGGCCAGCCGGCACGTCGGGAATTGGTTCCGACTCGATGGTCAGCACAAAGCCGTCGTAATCGGCCAGGAGGTTCTCGCGCCCCGGTGCGTCAACGGTGAACTGGGCCTTGCCATCGGCGTCCACGGGAATCTTGCCAATCGGCCGGCGCAGCACGCCTTCGTAGCCACTCAGCCAGCCAGCGTAGACCTTCCCCGGTTCCAGCGGTGGGAGATTCTCCAGATCGACAAAGAGTTGGTCGCTGTGGGCAAAGTTGTCGCGGATGACGGCGCTTCCGAGCCGTACCTCGG
>DOUV01000225.1 GCA_003520455.1 Chloroflexota bacterium
CGTCCCGGCCGGCGCCGCCACCCACATGGAAATGCTGAGCGCGCACCGCATGGGCGGCGCCGAAGTGCGGCTAGAGCAGCCGGGGAACGGTGAACGGGTGGGATTAGCGAATCATCGGCCTGCGCCCCTCAGTCTACGTTGGGATCTTTGGGGGAAAGGAACGGTGTTGTTTCCAGATGAAAGTCCAGTTCGGGACCATTGAGGAGCAAATAGAGGCGGTTAAGGACATCCCGCCCAATCACGGCGAAATCCAGCCCGGTGAGGATCACTTCCAGCCGCGGGATGGACAAGTCGCCAATCGTGAGTTGGACGGCATAGGTCAGCACCATTCTGGTGGTGGCCTCGACGTCCTCAAGCTGAAGCCGACCGATGGGATAAAGCTGAAGCCTCTCCATCAGACTGTGGGGAATGGCCGTGATGTCCGAACCTGTGTCCAACAGCGCACGCAAGGACCGGCGCCGGTTCACAACGCTGGTCACCGTTACGTCCAACACGGGCGCCGGCGGATCGTAGGTAGTGTCATAGGTGCTCATCGTCTCACCCAGGCGGAGGGAAGACGCACCCGCCGCGGCGACTCTGGCTCTACCCACTCGATGTAGCACGACACGGAGCCGTACTCGTCCAGCACGCGACCCAACACGGCCATCTTGTCGTCGCCCGTCGCCACCACCTGGCCCTGGTAGATGGCCACCGCCTGGCCACCGTACTGCTCTTGTAACGTGGGCTTGAGCCGTTCAAAGGCGGCGACTTCGCCGGCAAACGCTGATGGAACCGGAGACGCGGCATCTTGCTGCTGCGCTTGCCATTGCTGGAATGCCTGGTAGTCGTCGATAGGGAGCAGTACGGCTACGGGCTTATCATCTTCCTTCAGAACTGTCGGCCCCTGGCCCAGGGCTGTGCGCTCGATTTCTACAAAATAATGGGTAGAAGTTGATTTGACAGGAACAGCTTGCATGGTGAACCACCTGGGTCTGAAAGAAAGAAGTGCTTCCTCGGTTTCAATCATACCTGGCGAAGGAGAATCTTCAAAATGAACGGATGAACGTCTGAGCGGCCACCCCACCTTGCAACTGGAGCGCGCAGGATTTGGACTACGAAGGCACGAAGAGCCGCTAAGACGCGATCCAGGGATCAGCCCGGTTCCAGCCCACTCAGCCGGCGTGCCAGGCGTCGGGCAGCCGCTTCGCTGTAGGCTCGCACGTCGGTCCATTGTACCGGGACTAGCATCTTGGGCATGGGTTGTTGCCTGGCATCGTCAAAATAGGCCCGCCTGCAGAACCAACGCCGTTCCACCGGCCAGGTGGAAATCGTCGATGAAACGGTGCTGGCGCAGGGCGTTCAGCGCCTGGCGGCAGGCCGGAGTCATGGCCGCTTCATGAAAGGTCACCATGCTTCCATGGCCCGTGCGGCGAGAGCCCACTCCGGCGCTTCAGGGTGGGTGATTCCGAACGCCAACCGCCACAGGGCGAACGATCGCCTGGAGAGCAGGCGAACCCCGTGGCGCCGGACCCACTCCGCCACCTGGGGCTCGCCGTAGGTCTCGAAGAGCCAGCGGAGCTGTGCCCAGGTGCCCCGTTCCAGGATGCGCTCGATGATCACACCGCGGTGGTGTTGCAGGTCGATCGTCCTAAAGTCGTATTCGGGAAAGAGCCAGGCTGTGTCGGCCGGCAAGTGGTTGTCGGCGATGGTCACGTTGTGGCCGGGTTGCATGGAAAACCTCCTGCAAGCTCGATCGCTCGAGTTGGGATCCAATGCGCCAGGTGGGCCAAGGCATTGCCCTCGCTCACCCAACAGGCCCTCCTCCAATGAGAGCGAACTCGATACAGCGTACCCTCGAGAAGTTCTGCCAGGATCGACTCTTCATGTTATAGCCGATTGGCCAACGAATGCACCCAAGGACACTTCCCGCTTCCAGTGCTGTCCCACACGGGTGGCAGAAGGCCATCGAGGCGCTTTCCTCGCCGGCGTCAGGCCCCATAGCGAGGGGGGAGAACGGATGGCGTCAACGGATATGCTGCGCACACAACGGATGAACGGATACGCCGCGCACACAACAAGGCCTGTCCTGAGTGCAGTCGTAGATCCCCAGCCAAGCCGTCGGGGACGAGCGGGAAACGGATGCGTAGCCAGGGGCGGTAGGTGGGACGGCGGATGAAGGGATGAGAGGCGGTGCTTCGGACAACGGATGGGCGGGGACGGGTGTTGGCGGCGGTTGTTGGAGCCGGGGCGCGGTGGTGAGCTGCGCCCGCAATATTGGTGCCTCAATCCCTCTGAGCAAGAGCGACGCCGCTGTGCGGTTGGAGGCGGTGGAGTGATACGAGGTGACCGGTACTTGCCAGGTGTCGGTCACCTGGAGCGCCAGGGGGAACGGTTGGAGACTCGCAGGAAATGGCTCTACACCGGCGGGGAATGATCCCGGGTCGGTGAGGAATCGTTACAGACCGGCGGGAATCAGAACGGAATCCAATCCAATCGACCCATCCACTCTTCGGCTTCACTGGCTTCCCAAATCAGGTGCAGTTCCTGGGCCAGGCGACCTGAGGGGACACCGGGCCGCACCCAGAGCAGACCCCAGAGATGGCCGCCGGCTGCCCGGTGCGCCTCCAGATGGCCAGGCATACTGGTACGGTTGGAGGTGACCAGCATCCGCTGCGCAATTTCCAGATAGCGTAACAGCTCTGGATCGGGCGTACCCAGGACAGGCGCGCCTGCATCGCCCACGCGCACCACATCTATGGTCGGCGCCAGGCGCAACAACGCAATCTTGAGCCGGGGCGACAGGTTCTCGTCCAGGAGGAAGCGCACTTTCATACGGCCGGTGTCTGGGCAGGTGGACGCTGTTGCTTAAGCTTGCGCAGCCGTTCGACCACCGGCGGGGGATTGGCGGCCCATTCCCGATAACGTGCTTCACGCGAGGCCGCCAGGCGACTCAAATACGCATCCACCTCCGGCCGGTTGTGCAGGTAGTAGGTGATGGTGGCGTGGACTTCTTCAAGCGTCAACGTGGGCAAATTGGCGACGGTCTCCTCCGGTGTATACCCTTCCAGGTAATACCAGAGCACATCGTCAACGCCGATGCGATGCCCCTTGAGGCGTATGTCATCCGGGGTGAGAAACTCGAAATAATCTTCCAGACGCATCGTGTGCCAACCTTTCGCAAGAAAACGAAATTTATCGTTAACTCAGTATACCACAAACCGAGGCTATCTACTCAAACCAACGGAGAGAGACCGTGAACGCCCCCCTTTTTCATTGCCCTGGCTGCATCGAACCCATCCGCGTTCCCTGAATCCGCGGCTCTATCCTGGCGGCTGAGCGCGCAGCGCAGGGGCTGCGCCGGGGCGCGGCTGGAGCGGGCGGAAGCTGGGACCGCGAAGGACGCGAAATGAGCGAAAGACGCGAAAGGTGAGGGCCGAAGCCGCGCGACAGACGCGGCTTCGCGTGTTCGTGGTCCGGGTGCCGCCAACGCCCGATGTCGTCTTGGCGCGGTGGCTGAGCGCACAGCGCAGGGGATATGCGCCGGCGTGCAGTTAGAAGAAGCGAGAACAGCGGATTGGCAGAATGAGCGGATCAGCTCGCGGGGAAGGAAGCCTTGCACACGCTTTGAGAATGAGCTATGGCGCACTCAGCAGCTTGTGACGCACGAATGTGAGGAACTCCCGGATGGCCTGCTCGGGGTCATCACTGATGTGGCTTGCGACAACGTTGCTGTCATTGCCGTCGTGGAAGTGCTTGGGGAACGTTGCGACGTGACGCCACCGGTCATGTGGGGCGTTGTCGTGACGGTAGAGATCACCGGCTGCGATCAGCCGGCGTTCCCGATGATAGGAATAGCGCCCACTGACAGAGATGTATACGTCGAGCAGGGAGTCATCAGCGATGTCGAGACGCAACTTGAGCGGATCACCGGTCGGCAGAGAGAGGATTTGGGCGTTGACAACCACATGGCGAACTCATTCAGTGCGATCTTGCTCAGCGCCCTGTAGGTCGTTAAGACGGGCATCCAGTTCCTCCAGGCGCGGTCAGGTTTTCGGCAACAATCAGGTCTTCCCAGGCGGGGTGTTCTACCACGACGCCTTGAGCGATCTTGGATTCCAGGTCGGTTATGGAGTCAGCGCCATAGCGGGCCAGGATCTCCAGCTTCAGTGGCAGTCCCTGGCGCTTCTTCTCACGCAAGAAGCTGAGCAACGCCTGGTGGAACAATTCGTTCTCAGTGAGTCCCAACGATGCAGCGATTTCAGTCATTGCGGCTACTGCCATGGGTCTCTCCTTTGAGCGACAAAGCGGCATCTATTGCGTGACAGTCGTTTCCTACCCATCAAGAGCGCGGATCTCGATTCTACCATAGAGCCGGTGAGGAGCGAGGAAGAGGCAATGAAACACAGCGAGCTCAACTTCAAACTGCGCGTCCCGCAGCCCGAAATCCGTCGCTCGCAGGCAGTAGAGGTCAATGACAGGACGTACGCGGGGCGAGGCAGAACGGCTCAAAGAAGCGGCATT
>DOUV01000255.1 GCA_003520455.1 Chloroflexota bacterium
CTTAGTCCCCCGGATGGGCCGGCGAGCAGTTATCTCGCGCTAATGCGCTACGATGTCTCGGCTTTCGTGGACGCATTTTCGCAATAATCGAGGGATAAGGGGGATGTGCTAGAAATGAAGACACTCAAACAGGTACAGCTCTTTGCCACGCGCCGAGCGCCCCACGAGGCGGGAACGTCCATTCTGGAGGTTTCTGGCCTCACGGTGCGTTACAACGGACTGCTGGCGCTCGATGATCTCTCATTTCGCCTCGCTAGAGGCGAGCGCGTGGCGGTGGTTGGGCCAAACGGGGCCGGCAAGAGCACCCTCCTGAAGGTCATTGCCGGTATCCTCCAGCCAACCATGGGGACGGTGCAGGTGGCCGGCCACGAGCCAGGGCAACACATCTGCATCGCCTACGTGCCCCAGCGTAGCCAGGTCGATCTCACCTTCCCGGTGAGTGTGGCTGACGTGGTGATGATGGGGCGCATCGGCAAGCTCGGACTCTTTCACCGGCCAGGTGCCAGCGACTGGGCCTACGTGCATACCTGCCTGGAGCTGGTGGGCATGGCCGAACTGGCGGACCGGCAGATCGGCGAGCTATCGGGGGGGCAGCAGCAGCGGGTCTTCATCGCTCGGGCCCTCGCGCAGGAAGCAGAACTGATGCTCATGGATGAGCCGCTCACCGGCCTCGATTTGACCTCGCAGGACGATGTTTTCGACGTTCTGGAGCGACTGCGCGAGCGCCAGGTGACCGTAATGCTCTCTACGCACGACCTGAGTCTCGCCGAGGAACGCTTCGATCGTGTGATGCTGCTCAACCGCCGTCTCGTAGGGCTTGGTAGGCCGGAGGAGGTCTTCACAGCCGATCGCCTGACCCGAGCCTACAGTAGTCATCTGCGGCTCCTCAGTACGAACGGCGGGACGGTAGTTGTGGGTGATACCTGCTGTGAGGGAGGATAGGCCGAGCGATGGGAGGAATCGTGCATCTCCTGGTCGAACCGCTCACCTATTCGTTCATGGGGCGCGGCCTGCTCGCCGCCGTCGGGGTGGGCGTCGTTTCGGCTGTTGTCGGCTCATATGTGGTGCTGCGCGGGATGGCCTTCTTCGGCGATGCCCTATCGCACACCATCCTGCCGGGGGTTGCCCTCGGGTATCTCGTCGGAGGGGGCGCCAGCGGCCCGCTCTTCTGGTGGGGTCTGGCCACGGCTGTGCTGGCATCAATCAGCATCGGTGCGCTGAGTCAAGGTGCCCAGATCAAGGAAGACACCGCCATCGGCATCATCTTTGCCGGTATGTTCGCCTTCGGCATCGCCCTGATTTCCACCGTCCGCGGCTACGCGGTCGATCTGACTCACTTCCTGTTCGGGAATGTTCTGGGCGTCGGGTGGACGGATCTCCGACTCACCCTCGGCTTCGGTCTCCTGGTGGTGCTCACCATCGTCACGTTCTACAAAGAATTCCTGGTGATCTCGTTCGATCCCATCCTGGCGAAGACCATCCGCCTGCCCGTGAATCTCTTCTACTACCTCTTGCTGGTGCTGATCGCGGTCACGATCATGGTTTCGCTCCAGACGGTGGGGATCGCGCTCATGCTCGCAATGCTGGTGACGCCGGCCGCAACGGCTTCGCTGCTCGCACGGCGCCTGCCTCTCATGATGGTGCTGGGGGCGGCGATTGGAGCACTCTCGGGGGTCATAGGGCTCTACCTCTCGTACTACGGCGGTGTCGCCTCCGGTGCGGCCATCGTCCTGGTCACCACAGCCTTCTTCCTGCTCGTCTTCCTGTTCGTTCCTCACCGTGGCTGGATCTGGCGCTCCGGGTTGGTCGCCCGTCGTGCGCTCGCTCGCAGCGGTGCGAGTGCTGGCGAGTAGAGACGACCCGCCGGGTCGTCTCTACTCAAAGTGACATGGCGGGCCTGGCGTGGTGATACCGGGGAGGATAGAACTGAGCAAGGTGGGGGACCACGACTCCCGCTGGCCAGCGACCAACGGATGGCTGGCGCACATCTCGACGCGGCGCGATGGAGGATTTGGGGCTGCTCGACAGCCGCGAGGATCGGCGTTAGAATGGGTTCCATGACCTTTCAAGAAGCCCTGGACTACGTGTGGAGCCTGGTCAACTTTGAGACCCGGCCGCCTGAAACCCGTGAGCCCTACTCGCTGGACCGGTTTCGCGGGTTCGTACGCCGTCTAGACAACCCCCACGAACGCTTCGCCAGCGTACATATCGCCGGAAGCAAGGGCAAAGGCTCGACCTCGTCCATGATCGAAGCGGTGCTGCGCGCGGCGGGATACCGGGTCGGATTCTACAGCTCTCCTCACCTCCACACGCCGCGGGAGCGCATTCGTATCGACGGGCGCATGATTTCGGAGGAAGATTTCATTGTGCTGGTCGAACGGCTGCGGCCGGTCGCCGATGCCATCGGCGACGTGACGACCTTCGAGTTTCTCACCGCGATGAGCTTTGTCTACTTCGCCGAACAGGACGTCGAGATCGCGGTGGTTGAGGTCGGGCTGGGCGGCCGGTTGGATGCGACCAACGTCGTGCAGCCGCTGGTAAGTGTGATCACGCCGCTCAGCCTCGAGCACACCCGGGTTCTCGGTTCGACCATCGAGGAGATCGCTGCGGAGAAAGGGGGCATCATCAAACCGGGGGTGCCGCTGGTGAGTGCCCCGCAGCCTCTGACGGCTCTCGAGGTGCTGGCACGTCTGGCCGCCGAGCGCGGGGCTCCGACCGCGCTGGTGGGCCTGAATTGGACATCGACACGCACCGCGCTCACGCTCGACGGGCAGCATTTTGATGTCGAGTTCCGCCCGCGTCGTGGGCCACCGCCGGGCGGGCGGAGGGGTGCGGCCACCTGGGGGGAAGCCTGCGCCATGGTGCCGTTTGGCTATCGTTCCACAGATCTTTGTATCCCGCTCCTCGGCGCTCACCAAATCGTCAACGCCACGACCGCGCTGGCGGCGTTGGAGCTGCTGCAGCGGCGCGGGTTCCTCACGGACGAGGCGGCGCTGCGGCGCGGGTTGGCAACAGTGACCTGGCCGGCCCGGGTCGAGGTTCTGAACCGGCGGCCGCTGGTCGTTGCTGATGGTGCTCACAGTGACGCCTCTGCGTTGGCGCTGGCGGAGACACTCCGCGAGCTGCGGGCCGCCGGGCTGGTGGCCTGGCAGCGGCTGTGGCTCATTTTTGGGGCTTTGATCGACAAAAACCTGGCAGCCGTGATAGGCCCGCTCTTGCCTCTGGCCGACGAGCTGATTCTGACGAGCGCTCGCCATCCTCGAGCGCTGAGCCCTGACGAGCTCACACGACGGCTGTCGGCGGCTGATCTGACGGTGCCACCGGTGCATCTCGCGGCGACCGTCGAGGAAGCGCTGGCTCTGGCCTGGTCTCAGCTTCGCCCGGACGACGCCGTCATCATGACCGGCTCGCTCTCCGTGGCTGCTGAGGGGCGGATGGCGTGGCGCGAGCGGCAAGCTGATCCCGGGCCGATCGTTCGCTCTCACTGACGCGGGAGGCGTGGAGCGCAACGCTCAAATTGGGGTAGCCTGTACACACGAGGTGCGACGCACGTTCCGACGCGCGTCGCACCGTTGGTGAAACCGACGCCTCGACCACGGGATGTGCGTTTTCACCATCGTTCAATCGGTGCTGACAACTGAATTATCGGCTCCGTGCTCGTTCGGCCGGTGAGTGTCGGCCTCGGGATCACCCATCCAATCACGTCCATCAATGAGGTAACGAAACTCGTACTCGCAGTCGGCATTCAGGACCAGCGTCAAGGACCAACTCCCATCGCGCAGGTGATCCATAGGATTGGCTTGCCGGTTCCAGTCGTTGAATTCACCGACGACATAAATCTCATCAGCCCAGAAGGTGGGTGGGAGCTCGAAGGTGACCTCGACTTTTCCGGGCTCATCCAGCCGTCGCTTGCGGAGCATAGATGCCTCCTGACGCGGCATCGCGCCTCCAGATCACCGACTTTTTCAACCTGCACGTGCTACGGCAGCGGTCCCGCACGGGGCCAGCCTCTGGCGACCGGGCGGGTGCGAAGCAGGGCGCACAACGTTTCTGACGCTTCTGCCGGAGCGCCGCCGGTGCGGTCTTTCCTCACGGGCAGAGAGCCGCGGAGACATTCTGCCGCCGACCTAGATCATCAGGTGCAGGAAGGCGGCGGCGCCTGGATACCAGGCGGCATCAGCGAGGGACTCCTCGATCCGCAGGAGTTGGTTGTACTTGGCTACGCGATCAGTGCGAGCAGGCGCCCCAGTCTTGATCTGACCGGCGCCAAGAGCAACTGCCAGATCCGCGATGGTCGTGTCGGCGGTCTCACCTGAGCGGTGCGAGATGATGGCCGTCCAACCGGCCCGCTGGGCCATCTCGACGGCCGCGATGGTCTCTGTCAGGGTGCCGATCTGGTTGAGCTTGATCAGAATTGAATTGGCGGCCTCGCGCTCGATCGCTTCTTCCAGCCGGGCGACGTTCGTGACGAGGAGGTCGTCGCCGACCAGTTGGACCCGATTCCCGAGGCGCTCGGTCAGCAGTTCCCACCCGCTCCAATCATCCTCGGCCAGACCGTCCTCAATGGAGATGATCGGGTAGCGGCTAACCCAGTCGGCGTAGAACTCCACCATCTCCTCGCTGGTGAGGGACCGATTCTCCTTTGGTAGGGAGTACTTGCCGTCGTGGTAGAGTTCGGTCGCAGCTGCGTCCAGACCGAGGTAGAGATCCTCGCCCGGGGTGTAGCCGGCTTGCTCGATCGCCTCGATGATCACCTCGAAGGCCTCGGCGTTAGAGCCAAGCGACGGGGCGAAGCCGCCCTCGTCCCCAACATTCGTGGAGTAGCCCCGGCGGCTCAGGACCTTGTTGAGAGTATGGTAGGTGTCGACTCCCCAGCGCAACGCGTCACTAAACGTTGGTGCGCCGACCGGCAGGATCATGAACTCCTGAAAGTCGGTCGAGTTTGCCGCGTGCTTGCCACCGTTCAAAATGTTCATCATCGGCACCGGGAGCACGTGGGCCGAGACTCCGCCCAGGTAGCGATAGAGCGGCAAGCCCAGGGACGCGGCTGCGGCTTTCGCAACGGCCAGGGAGACGCCGAGAATTGCGTTGGCTCCAAGATTTTTCTTGTTGGGCGTTGCGTCCAGATCGATCATCATGCGGTCGATGCCCATCTGGTCGGTGGCATCCCAGCCGATCAGCTCCTCGGCGATCGTCTGCTCGACGTTGTTGACCGCCTGCAGAACCCCTTTCCCGCCGTAGACGTCTGTCTCGCCGTCGCGCAACTCCCAGGCTTCGTGGGCGCCGGTTGAGGCGCCACTGGGAACGGCTGCGCGTCCCTCGGAGCCGTCGCTCAGGACCACTTCCACCTCGATTGTCGGGTTGCCACGTGAGTCGAGAATCTGGCGAGCCAAGACATCCTTGATCGTTCGATTCGTCATGATCCAAGCCTCCTTGTGTCGGGATCGGAGTCAACTATTTCCCCTCCGGCGCCGCGGCAGAGTTCTGTCACGTGGCCTCCGAGCAGAGACGCCCAGACCGCGCAACTTGAGTGTATCACACAACAGCAGCCGGGCCAAGGACTCTGGCCGGTGATAGGCTGCTCCAAGTCTTTCGAGGGAGAGCCTTGCTCCATGTCCAGCCGGTTCAACTGGTGGAGCCCGACGTGTGGAACGCGCAAGAAACGGGCCACCAACCCGGCTCGTGCCGTGGCCGTCGCTCTCGATGGGCACAACGAGGAGAGTGACTGGCCGAAATAGTGTTGCACGAGGCCGTCGGGGGTAATGCGTTGGGGGAAGACACCGAGGTGAGACGCGCGAGGGCGACTGCCACGCCCTCGCGCGTCTCACGAGTCGGGGAAGAAGGGCTCAGGATCGACGAATTTGCCGTCTCG
>DOUV01000831.1 GCA_003520455.1 Chloroflexota bacterium
CGCTGTGGAGCTGGCGGAAGGCCCGGTTGAGGGCGCGGGGGGTCAGATCATCCCCCATGTCGCCGACGACGACGTAGTCGGCACCCTCGTCGGCGTCGTCGGGCACCAATTCCAGATCGGCGAACTCGCTCACGATGGCCGGCGCCGCCACCAGGGCGAGCCGCGGCCGGCCGCTGGAGAGGAGCAGCTGGCGCGCAGCGGACGCGGGCGTGATGAACTGATCGGGGGAAACCTCCACCCCGAAGCGCGCCAGGGCCTCGGCCAGCGCCCCGCGGGGATGAAGCGTCGTGTTGGTCAGGATGCGAAACGGGACGGCGTCGCGCTGCAGCGCCTGGAGTGTCGCGATGGCGCCGGGAATCGGCCGGCCGGCGGTTGCGATGACGCCATCAAAATCAAGAAGGAACGCGCGAATTGTCAACAGTCTTCCCTTTGCGAACGTCGGCCATCAGTGATCCACTCGTTGGCGGTTGCCCACAACCTGACGGAGGGGCGCACGGCCGTGTGCCCCTCGAGGCGGGAGTCGCCGAAGGCATCATTTAGCGATAGTAAGCCGCCAGCATCTCCGTCGCGTACCGCTCGTCCGGCGATTCTTTCTTGACAGGCGGCGGTGGCGGCGCGGGCGCGCTGACGGTGCCGGGTTTCGGTGACGGTTTGACCAGTTTGTTGAGAGTCACGATCTGGCTCCTTTTCCCCATGAGATGGAAGCGAACCGGCCGCATGGTTGGCGGCCGGTTCTCGCGTTTCAATCGGTCTCGACCGCAGCAGCCGGCGCCGCCGGAATCGCGATGGTACTGGAGTGCTCGCGCTGGGCGGCCAGCATTTTGTTCAGGGCTTGCATGTAGGCTTTGGCACTGGCCACGATGATGTCGGTATCGACACCACGACCGGTGAAGGCCTGGCGGCGGCGCACCGGCTGGCCGTTGGACTGCTGGGGATGCAGCCGCCCCTCGGTCTCCTGGACGCCCTGGATGCGGATCGTGACATCGCCCACCGCGTCGATACCCTCGGTCACACTCTGCACAGTGAACTCAGTCAGGACGTTGGGCACCTGCACCACGCGATTGATCGCCCGATAGACGGCGTCCACCGGGCCGGTGCCCATATCGGCGTCCTGTACGATCGAGCCGTCACTGGTCCGCCGCATCCGGACGGTCGCCGTTGGAAGGCTCATGTTGCCGCACGTGACCTGAATCTGCTCGAGCACGTAGGACTCGACCGGCTGGTAGAGCTCATCGCTGACAATCGCCTCGACATCCAGGTCGGTGACGGTCTTCTTCTTGTCGGCGAGCTCTTTGAAGCGCTTGAAGAGCTCGTTGAGCCTGGCCTCTTCCACGTGGTAGCCGAGCTGCTCCAGCCGCACCCGGAAGGCGTGGCGCCCGGAGTGCTTGCCGAGTACCAACTGGCTGTCGCTCAGGCCGACCGTCGCCGCGTCCATGATCTCGTAGGTCCGCTTGTGCTTGAGCATGCCATCCTGGTGGATGCCGGCCTCGTGGGCGAAGGCGTTGGCGCCCACGATGGCCTTGTTCGGCTGGACCACGATGCCGGTGTAGCGGCTGACCATGTCAGACGCGCGATGAATCTCGGCGGTGTTGATGTTGGTCGTCAGGTTGTAGAAGGGCCGGCGCACGTAGAGCGCCATAACCACCTCTTCCAACGAGCAGTTTCCGGCGCGCTCGCCGATGCCATTGATGGTACACTCTACCTGGCGCGCCCCGGCGCGCACGCCGGCCAGCGCGTTGGCAACCGCCAGGCCGAGGTCGTCGTGGGTGTGGACTGACACGACGACGTTGGGGTTGCCTTGCAAGCCGGGGGTGTTGGCGATGATCCCGGCGATGAGGCCACCGAACTCATCCGGCGTGGTGTATCCGACCGTATCGGGGATATTCAAGGTCGTGGCCCCGGCCTCGATCGCCGCGGCCAGCACCTCGTAGAGGAAGCGCGGATCGCTGCGGCCGGCATCCTCCGGGGAGAACTCGACATCCTGGCAGAGGCTCCGGGCGAAGGCCACCATCTCACGGGTCGTGGCGACGACCTGCTCGCGCGTCATGCGGAGCTTGTGCTCCATGTGGATGTCGCTGGTGGCGAGAAAGGTGTGAATACGCGGCTTCGCGGCGGGCCGCACCGCCTCCCAGGCCTTGTCGATATCGTCGCGGTTGGCCCGCGCCAGTCCCGTGATGACCGGGCCATCGGCCGTCCCGACGATCTGGGCGATGGTGCGCACGGCCTCGAGGTCGCCGGGTGAGGCTGCCGGGAAACCGGCCTCGATACTATCGACACCCAGGCGGGCGAGCTGTTTGGCGATCTCGATCTTCTCGTGAACGTGTAGGGTCGCCCCGGGCGACTGCTCACCGTCGCGCAGGGTCGTGTCGAAGATGCGTACTACAGGAACGTCGGTCTCTACAGAAGTCCCCATGTGGGTTTTGTCCTTTTCGGAAATAGTCGGAAATTTGGGTTAACAGTTGAATCGGCGGAAGGTCAGCAAGGCCATCGTCCGGCAAGGACATCACCCCCTTTCAGCAATTTGATCAAGGCGTTCCAATGGGCTATAGTCAAACGCACCGTGGTAACTTTCCAAAAAGTGGGGGGTTGTGCGCATAGCAGAGCCGCGCATAACCCTCTTACCCCGGGATAATTGAGAAGACACGCACCGTGCAACCTATGGGTCAAGGTGGACTGCAATCTTGCGATTGTCAGGTCGACTGCCCTCAACGGGAGAACAGACTGTGACTTCCAAGTCCCTTGAAGTGCCGCCAGTTCAGCAGACAGAACATCCTTACATTGTCCGTGTGGAGAGCATCTGTGGTGGCCGCCCCACTGCCAAGGGTACTCGTATCTCGGTACGCCACATCGCTCAACTGTACAAGGCCGGTGATATGGTCGAGGAGATTTTGCAAGCGCACCCCCATCTGAGCGCGGCAGCCGTTTACGACGCCATCAGCTACTACCTGGATCATCAAGAAGAGATCGAGCAGGAAATTGCCGAAAACCGCAGCCTGACGGCTAACGAGATGCACAATCAGGTTGTGTTCCTCCAGGCTTTCAAACGCTGAGACCAATTCATCACCGCCAGTGTGTCCGGCCTCGCACCGGGACCGGCTGTGGTACCGGGCGCGGCGGGTTCAGCCAGCGCCCCAACGCATTCAGGAGTTCCTTCAGTCGCTCCATCCGTCAACGTCTCCCGGTTGGAACGACCACCGCCCCAACCACATCACAGTTTTTTGCCTCAACTCGCGGGCTGCTCGACCGGCGCCAACCGTGGCGACACCGGTACGTGATAGGGCCAGCCCTCAAGCCAGCGGCGCCCGCTCCGCCACAGGTGGCGGGCCAGGTCCGGCGAGGTGAAGACCGGGCGGCGCTCCTCCGCCTCCACGCGCTCGATGATGCGCCGCATCTGGCGCACGGACTCCACCGGGTAGAGACCGGTCGCGCTCTCGCCCGAGAGCATCACCGCGTCGGTCCCGTCGAGGATCGCGTTGCAGACATCGCTGACCTCGGCGCGGGTGGGCCGGGGTGAGGCTGTCATGCTCTCGAGCATCTCAGTCGCGGTGACCACCGGAACCCCGGCCCGGTTGCACTTGCGGATGATCATCTTTTGGACGAGAGGCACATCTTCCGGGTCCATCTCGAGGCCCAAATCCCCGCGGGCCACCATGACCCCGTCGGAGGCGGCGATGATCCCGTCCAAACAGGCGACCGCCTGGGGCGTCTCGATCTTGGCCATCAACCGCGGGGAGACGGCGCCGGCCGGCGCCAGTTCGCGCATCAGCCGGGCCACGATCTCGCGGGCCAGGCGCACCTCATCGGGAGCGCGCAGGTAGCTCAGCGCCACCCAATCGACACCCGATTGGACGGCGAAGACGAGGTCGTTGAAGTCTTTGGTGCTCAACCCATGGTTGGCAGCCCCGGCCGCGTTGGGGAGTGTCAACCCCTTGTGCGAGGTGAGGCGCCCTCCGAGCACGACCTCACAGGTCACCCGTCCGGTGCGCGCATCGACTTTGAGCGCCCGCAGCTCGATCTTCCCGTCATCGAGGAGCAGGCGGTCGCCGGGCTGCACCGCCTCGCCCAGGGCAACGCCGGGTACCGGAACCTCGCCGGATCGTGGAGTGCCACCCGCCAGCTTGACGGTGGCACCGCGCGGCAGTTCCATTCCGCCAGGGATCTCGCCGATTCGAACTTTGGCTCCTTGAAGATCGGCCACGATGGCAACTGGTTGATCGGCCTCCGCCGCCGCCTTCCGAGTCAGATCAATCGTACGTTCGTGTGTCTCATGGTCCCCGTGGGACATGTTCAGCCGGGCGACATCCATCCCGGCGGCGATCATCTCACGCAGCGTTGCGCTCTTCCAACTGGCCGGTCCGATCGTAGCGACGATTTGAGTCCGGCGCATATCGCACCCCAAAAGTTCTGAGTTCTCAAGGCTGCGTGCCGGGTACTCTCCTGCTCAACACGCAGCCCTCAGCATCGGTTACTCACCCTGGCGGATCACTTTTGGATTGAGCCAGGGCATCATGCGGCGCAGCTCGGCCCCCACCTGCTCAATCTGATGATCTTGCTGATTGCGGCGCTGCTGGTTGAACCACTGCCGGCCGGTCGCGTTCTCCTCGATCCACTCCTCGGCGTAGGCTCCGTTCTGGATCTCCGCGAGCATCTGACGCATGTTGGCGCGGGTCTGCTCGGTGATAATCTTGGGGCCGCCCGTGTAGTCCCCATGCTCGGCCGTATCGCTGACCGAGTAGCGCATGTAGTTGATGCCACCCTGGTACATCAGGTCGACGATCAACTTCAGCTCGTGCAGGCACTCGAAGTAGGCGACCTCGGGCTGGTAGCCGGCCTCGACTAGCGTCTCGAACCCAGCCTGCACCAGAGCGCTCACGCCACCGCACAGGACCGCCTGCTCACCGAAGAGATCGGTCTCAGTCTCCTCCTCGAAGGTCGTCTTGAGCGCGCCGGCGCGGGTCCCGCCGATGGCTTTGGCGTAGGCCAGCGTAAACGGCCAGGCCTCACCACTGGCGTCCTGGTAGACTGCGACGAGAACCGGGGTGCCAACCCCCTCCTGGAAGAGTTCGCGGACACGGTGGCCGGGGGCCTTCGGCGCCACCATACTGACGTCCACGCCCTCGGGGGGGATGATCTGGCCGAACCGAATGTTGAACCCGTGGCCGAACATCAGGGTGTCGCCGGGATCGAGGTGGGGCGCAATCGACTCCTGATAGATCTTGGGCTGCATGGTGTCGGGGGCCAGGATCATGATCACGTCGGCCTCTTGCGCCGCCTCCGCAACCGTCTTGACCGTCAACCCATCGGCTTCCGCCTTTGGCCAACTCTTGCTGCCCGGGTAGAGCCCGACGCGAACGTCCGCGCCGCTGTCGCGGAGGTTCAAGGCATGGGCATGGCCTTGAGAGCCGTAGCCGATGACGGCAATCTTCTTGCCGGACAGCAGGCTCATGTCCGCGTCTTTGTCGTAGTAAATCGTTGCCATGAAAAACGAGTCTCCTTACTCTCAAATGATGAATGCGGAATGATGAAAGATGGATAATCGCAGCTTAGCCGGCTTCCGAGTTCACCATTTCGCGTCTTCCCACCGCTTATACACTATACTTTTCGCCTAGCCTGGCGGAGTCGCCGTTCCGATGGCCGTTGACGTTGGTCGTCCCCCGCGCCATCGCGACCAATCCGGTTCGAACCATCTCCTCGATCCCGAAGGGCCGCATCAGATCGATGAAGGAGTTGATCTTGTCTTCCTCGCCGGTCAGCTCGACGATGACACTGTCCGGCGCCACATCCACAATCTTGCCGCGGAAGATGTCGGCAACCTGCATCACCTCGGCCCGGCGACTGGCGTCGCAGGTCACCCTGATGAGCAGCAAATCGCGAACAACCGCCGGGGAGTTGGTCACATCTTGCACGTCGATCACGTTGACGAGTTTGTACAGATTCTCGCGCACCAGCGTCGCACTCGTCCGAGAGGCATCGACCACGATGGTCATACGTGAGACCTCGTGGGACTCCGTCTCGCCCACGGTCAGGCTGTCGATGTTGAAGTTCCGGCGGCGAAAGAGGCTCGATACCCGATTGAGGACACCAGGCTTGTTTTCGACCGTTGCAACCAGGATGTGTTTCATCGGTTCACACTCCGTGTAGACTGCTCTGACACCGGGCGGCGGATCATGTTGTGCAGGTCGGCGCCGGCCGGAACCATCGGGTAGACGACATCTTCCTTCTCGACCACAAAGTCAATCAGGACAGGGCCATCCATCTCACGCGCCCGCTGAATCGTAGGAATCACCTGGGCGTGCTCTGTGACGCGGAACGCGGGCAGGTCGTAGGCCGCAGCGAGCTTGACAAAGTCGGGGTTGAGCATGGGGGTAGCAGCGTAGCGCTTCTCGTAGAAGAACTCCTGCCACTGGCGCACCATTCCCAGAAAACCGTTATTGATGATGGCGATCTTGAGGGGTAGTTTCTCCTGCATCACCGTTGCCAGCTCGGCCTGCGTCATCTGGAAGCCACCGTCACCGGCGACCACCCATACCTCGGCGTCCGGCTGCGCAAACTGGACGCCGATGCCGGCCGGCAGGGCGAAGCCCATCGTGCCGAGGCCGCCGGACGTGATCAGGGTCATCGGCTCCTCGTGGCGGTAGTACTGGGCCTCCCACATCTGGTGCTGGCCGACGTCGGTGACGGTGATCGCTCTGCCGCCGGTCGCCTTCCACAGATCGTAGATCACGTGAGGCGCCCAGAGCTTGCCATTGCCATCCCAATTGATGATGTCGCGCCGCACGGTATCCTGGCGCCACTCGTCGATCTGCTCCATCCAGCCGGTGCGCGCCGGACCGCCACGCTCGACCCCCGGGATGAGCTGGCCCAGCACGGTCTTGAGGTCCCCAACGATACCGATGTCCACCAGGACATTCTTGTTGAGCTCGGAGGGGTCAATCTCCACATGAATCTTTTTCGCGTTGGGCGCGTAGGTCTTGAGGTTGCCGGTCACGCGGTCGTCGAAGCGCATGCCGAAGGCCAGGAGCAGATCGGCCTGTTGGATCGCGGTGTTGACGTAGGCCTCACCGTGCATACCCATCATGCCCAGACAGAGCGGATGGCTCGCGGGGAAATTCCCCAGGCCGAGGAGCGTCTGCGCCACGGGGATGCGCCCACGCTCGGCGAACTCGCGCAGTTCTTGCATGGCGCCGGCCATCAAGACACCGTGGCCGGCCAGGATCAGGGGCCGCTCCGCCTGGTTGATCAGCTCGAGCGCGCGCCGGACCTCAGCGGAGGGGGCATCACTGGGTGGGCGATAGCCGGGGAGGCGGACCGGTTCGTCGGAGGGAGTGTACTCGATCTTCCTGATCTGGACGTCTTTGGGGATGTCAATCAGGACCGGCCCGGGGCGCCCTGTCCGGGCGATGTGGAAGGCCTCGCGGATCGTGTGGGCCAAATCCTCGGTGGACATCACCAGGTAGTTGTGCTTGGTGACCGGCAGGCTCACCCCGGTGACATCCGTTTCCTGAAAGGCATCCGAGCCGATCGCCCCCGTCGTCACTTGCCCGGTGATACAGACGATAGGGCTGGAATCCATCATGGCCGTTGCGATCCCGGTGACCATGTTGGTGGCCCCCGGCCCGCTCGTCGCCATAGCCACGCCCACCCGCCCGCTCGCGCGGGCGTACCCATCGGCCATGTGGGTCGCGCCTTGTTCGTGGCGAACCAAGACGTGGTGGACGTCGTAGAAGTTCATTGCATCGTAGGTGGGGAGGATCGCACCGCCAGGGTAGCCGAAGACGACCTCCACCCCCTGCCGATTCAATTCTTCCCAGACAATTTCGGCGCCACTTTTCAGCATTGTCTCTTGCTCCTCATCTACAGGCCCGGCGGAATGAAAAACCCTCGGCCGTGACACGCCACTGCTGTGCGGTGCCGGCGAGGGCTTCATTGCCATCGGTTGCCTGTGGGCAGAAAAAGATTGAGGGGCCTCCCGTTTGGGAGACCCCTCGTGCGTTGGCCTGGTGCGCTACGTGCCGTTCGCCTCCGGTTACTCGCTCCCAAACGGGATTAGCTCCTTGCCTACAATAACAAGGAGCCCGCTAAGAACGAGAATAATGAGGCCGAACTGAGAATGCATCAGCAAGTACGTTCCAGGGGCAGATTTCGCCCCGCTGGGTGAAGTTGCCGGGTAATATATCAGCGCATCCGCCGACTGTCAAGTCCTTTTGGGTGCCACTTTGCCAGAGATGGTACATCTGGGTAGCAGGATTGGCTGAAAGCTGCGTTCCCCGAGTTCCGGCGGCGCAAGAACCGTCCTGAAAAGAGCCGGCGGCGGTGGGGGTGCAGGTGCGACGCTCCCTCTCTGTGCGGCACGACCGCATGCACGATGCAGAGGAACTCATCCAGAGGGGAGGCGTACTCCCTGCGGTTACGGGGTCCACCAGTCGGAAGGTTTATCGTCCTTCTCGTCTGAGATGATCCGGACCAACTCACCGTCGCCTTGGGGGACGAAGTAGGGATCCCAGTTCCCCTGGTACCCGGCGATGAGGAACTTGCCCGTGCGCCAGGCGGCGATGTTGGTGCTGTTGTTGCGATCATCGCCGACGGTCCCCACAACTTTGTGGGGATCGGAGCCGTCCAGGTTCACGACCCAGATTTCCCAGGCTGTTCCCGCCGCGATGGTCGAAAACGCGATCTGCTGACCATCAGGCGCGAAGACCGGCGAAATCGCCACCCGCTCGGGACCAAACGAGGTCACCTGCCTCAGATCCGCTCCGTCGCGATTGACAACCCA
Organism: Chloroflexota bacterium; assembly: GCA_003520455.1. The sequence continues at coordinate 8,774 of DOUV01000831.1, forward strand.
GATATTGAACGAGCCGCCTCTGGCCGACGAGAAGGCGATCGTTTGACTGTTCGGTGACCAGGCCGGCATCCAATCGACCTCGCGCGCGGTGACCGGTTTCCGGTCGGAGCCATCCAGATTCATGGTGTAGATCTCGAAGCCACCGGGCCAACCGAACAGGAAGGCGACCTTCTGGCTGTCGGGCGAGACGACCGGGAAGGCCTCGATCTTGTCGGGCGTATTGGTCAGGTTGGTTTGGCCGCTGCCGTCAACGTTCATCTTCCACAGGTCAAGCTCGTGCTCGAAGATGATGGTCCGACCGTCGGGCGTAAAGTGGCCATCGTAGCTTTTGCCCATCGTGGTCAGTTGTTTCACGCTCGTGCCATCATCATTCATGATGAAGATGTCGTCCCAACTCACGCGGTTGGAGGTGAACACAATCTTCCCGCCCGTTGCCTGGGGCACCGCTGTAGGCGCCGGCGGAGGCGGGGGTGGAAGCGGCGTCTCGGTGGCGGGCGGGGCTTCGGTAGCGGTCGGTGCGACTGTCTCGGTCGGAGGCAGCGGGGTTGCGGTCGGAGGCGGTGTATCGGTTGGCTCCGGCGTATCGGTTGATGGGACGGGCGTCTTCGTCGGTGGAACGGGGGTCGTGGTTGGCGGGACGGATGTCGAAGCCGGCGGAACGGATGTAGCCGTCGGTGGGATGGGCGTGCCGGTGGCCGGGACGGCCGTCTTGGTGGCTGCCTCAGCGACCGCAGGCTGCGATGGTTGGGCTGGAGGCGTCGCGCTATTGTTACAGCCGTTGAGGAGTATGGCAAGCAAGAGCACAACAACGATATTCAATTTTGAGAGACGACCAGGTGAAGCGATCATGGCCGCCCCCTTTTCCGAGGGCACGACTGTGAGGAAAGTTATGCTCGTCTATTCCGGCGAGGCACTCCAGAACATCGGTCAAGGAGTTGCCGTGGACGCGTGGTCGGAAAGTTCCGAAGTCTCGGAAGACTTCGGAAGTCTGACGCCTTGACCGGCACTCTAGTACTACTTCGTTAGTTAGTAACTACTCAGCCCGGCACGGTTGTCAATGCAGAATAATTGGGATTGACGGTAGGGGCCGATAGGCATAGGCTGAAGGCATGACCAGCGAAGAACTGGCCTGCTGCTCGGCCAACGAGTTGATCGACCTGATCCTGCAACAGCAGGCGCTCATCGAGCAATTGCAGGCCCAGGTGGCCGATCTGGAAGCCAAGCTTCAAGCCTTGGCAGATCAACTGGCAAAGAACAGCCGCAACAGCGGCAAACCGCCGTCCAGCGATGGCTTGAGGAAGCCACGCCCGCCCAGTTTGCGGCAAGCCAGTGGCAAGCCCAGCGGCGGGCAACCCGGCCATGAAGGGCATACGTTGCAAGCGGTGGCTCACCCGGATCACGTTCGGGTGCATCCGGTCACCTCCTGGGTTGACTGTCAGGCGTCTCTGGCCGAGGTGGTCGCGAGCGACTACGAAAAGCGGCAAGTGTTTGATCGGCCGCCGGTGCGGCTGGAGGTGACCGAACATCGGGCCGAGAGCAAGCGCTGCCCGTCTTGTGGGCAAGCGAATCCGGCTGACTTTCCCGCCGACGTCACCCAGCCAGTGCAAGACGGGCCGGGGATCAAGGCCCAGGCGGTGGACTTCAACCAATCCCACTTCATCCCGCTGGAACGCAGCAGCGAGAGTTTGGCCGACTTGTACGGGCAGGCGCTGGGCCAAGCCACGGTCGTGGAGGCCAGTGAGACGGTGGCGGAGCCGGTGGCCCCGGTCAATGAACGGGTGAAGGCGCCTCTGACCCACGCCGAAGCCGTCGTGCATTTTGACGAAAGCGGCACGCGCGGGGCCGGACACCTGGAATGGGTGCCTTCGGCCCGTACCGACCAGCTCACCTCCTATGCCCTCCACCCCAAGCGCGGGAGCGAAGCGATGGACGCCATCGGCATTTTGCCGAACTTGGCGGGCCTCGCTGTGCCTGACCACTGGCAGCCCTACTTCAAGTCCCTGGTCGCGCATGGGTTGTGCAATGCTCATCACCTGCGCGAGTTGAAGTTCATCCAAGAGCGTGACCCGCCAGGCGGGGGGGCGGACTTGGCGGCATTACGGGTCGAGATCAAGACAACGGTTGACCAGGTCCGACCGGTGCAGGCCCACCTGGAGGCGGCCCAACGCGCCGACTTTGAAGCCCGCTATGACCGACTGCTTGAGCCAGGGCTGCCAGCCAACCCCCCTCCGGCCGAAATCGAACCCTCGCCGAAGAAGCCCGGGCGGGTCAAACAAACCCCGCCCAAGAACTTGCTGGACCGCTTGAAGACCCACAAGCGAGAAGTCCTGGCGTTTAGGTACGATTTCCGGGTGCCGTTTGACAACAACCAAGCGCAGCGCGACATCCGCATGGTCACGCTGAAGCAGCAAGTGTCCGGCTGCTTGCGCACTGAAGAGCGGGCGCAGACCTTTTGCCAGGTGCGCAGCTACATTTCGACCGCTCGCACGCAGGGCCAGCGGGTACTTGAGGCTCTGCGACTGGCACTGGCCGGCTCGCCCTTTGTGCCGCCTGTCTTATGCCCTCAACCTGCCCCAGCAGGCTGAGTAGTTACGTTAGTTATATCTCGACTTTTGCGATGACCGGGG
>DOUV01000190.1 GCA_003520455.1 Chloroflexota bacterium
TGCTCCAGAGCGGCTTTGGCCGTGCGAATGTGCTCCAACCGGCGCTGGCGGAAGGCTACTTCTGCCGCCAGGGCTTCGGGCAGCTCATCCCCCGAACGGGTGGGACCGTACCAGGCGTCTTCCGCCGCATCCGCCGCCCGCGCGGCTGCCAGAAGCGCCTCGATCTCGCGCCCCAGCCGCTCTTCCACCGGCGGCATGCGGCCATAGCTCATCGCCTTGTGCTTGGAAGCATTGGCCAAGACCTTGGAGCCGTCCTGGGCCACGGGCTCCAACCGCACCAACGCCAGCCGCTGCGCCAGGTGTACCACCTGCTCGAACAGGTCCCCCAGCGCCGCCAGGTGCCGCTCGCGGAAGTCGCTCATGGTGCGAAAGTCAGGATGCTGGTCCACCGTCAGGATGCGGAAAGCAATGTCTTCGTACGTCTTGCGCGCCATGACCCGCGAACTGACGACCCCCTGGCAGTACGCATACAACAGCAACTTGGTCATCATGACAGGATGGTAGGGTGGGTAACCCCGGCCGTCGCCCTGTTCGTACACCGACCCGATGGGCGACAGGTCCAGGGTGTCTACGATGTCGCTGAGCAGGTCGACCAGATGGTCCGGCGGCAACCATTCGCGCCGATCGCCCGGCATGGTCAAGGGGCGATCAGGGTCATACGGACGATAGACTCGCTGCACCATGGACGGCCCCTTTTGGAACTGGGTATTCGACCCTGGCATTCTCCATCATTCCTGGCGTTTAGTCAGACAGGCTCCTAGGAAGGACGAAATCTATATCGAGACAGGAAAAATGACGATTCGGTTGACTCAAACTCAGTACGATGTTCTTGTCGCCGCTTTGGCGCAATCAACAAAAGCAGCCGCAGACGTCCTGTTGGAGATCATCCAGAATCAGGCTGCTGAGACTCTGGATCAACAGCCATGAGACAGCAAGTGCAACGATCCAAGACGAGCACTGTGATAATAGCCGGTCTCACGCTAGGAACATTGCTAACAACAGCATCACTGTTGCTGCATTTCAGCCTGCTCGCTCCCATGGCTGTCTTGCTTGGCTGGATCGTTGTGATCGTGGCTTATAGGGACCCCGGCCTACCAGGCTATCGTCTTTCGACGAAGACTATGTTAATCGCTGCTGCCATCGCCTTGATAGCAGGCGTCTTGGCAGGAGCAATGCATACTGGCATTTGCTTCAGCCGAGGCGAAGATTTATTTCCGACGGCTGCGCGCTTTCTACAGGTGCATTGCCCAAATCTGACGAGCATCGACACATTTACAACAGTTGTTCTTTTCGCCAGCGGAGGGTTGTATTTTTGGCCCATCACCTTCACAGTCTTAATGTGGGTATGGGCACGGAGACGTTGAGTAAGGAGCACGAGGTGCAGAGGCTGGGACACAGCGTTAAGCATGTCAACCTCAGTGCAGTATGATCTACACAATGCGCTTTTGCCCAGAATAGCGAACGCCAGAAATGTTTCAGTGCTAGCATTCGTAGGTGACGACCGGGGAGCGGAGAGGTAAACACACACAGCAACCACTCGATGAGACGGCAAGCGGACGATATCAGGGTCAGAGGATAGGCATGGCTTGCAGACCTCTTATGCGGGAGGTCAACAGTAAGGGGTTCCAACTGGCGGGGTGATTACTCCTTTGTTGGTCGCCGCCACCGCCTGCGGACCCGTCAGCGGCGACGTTTCCAGCGCGAGCTACACTTATGATCGTCTCGACCGCTTGGCCAGTGTGACCGAGCCAGACTACACCACCACCTTTGGCGCCTGGTCCAGCGGGACCGCGACCAACACCGCCGGGCAGCCACGCCATGCGCCCAAGTACCTCGGCAGCCCCAGCTACGCTTTTGTCTACGATCCCGCCGGCAACATGACCACCCGCTGGCTGCAGCAGGGGACGAGCTATCTCCAGTACACTCAAGCCTTCAACGCCGACAACCGCCTCTATCAGGTCACTGGGAACGGCTACACCCTCACCTATGACCTGGATGCCCAGACCGGCGCCACGATCCGCCGCGCTCAAACCAGTGGTGGCAGCACCACCACCACCACCGACTTCGTGCTGCAGTACTACCAGAAAAATGTCACCAGCGGCGAGGTCACCAAGTTCTACTATTTCGGCGGCCAGCGCATCGCCCAGCGGGTCGGTGCGACGGGGCTGAGCTACATTCAGGGGGATCACTTAGGCAGCGCCACCCTGCTCACCGACAGTAGCGGAGCAGTCCAGACGCGCTACCGCTTTGCGCCCTACGGCCGCCAGCGGGAAGGCAGTGCCACCACCGACCGGCGCTTCACCGGCCAGCGGCTGGAAAGCGCCACGAGTTTGTACGACTCCCAGGCGCGCTCCTATGCCCCCGCGTTGGGCCTGTTCGTCTCCCCGGATCCGATCGTCCCGGAGCCGGGCCGGCCGGCCGCGCTCAATCGCTTCGCGTATGCACTGGGTAACCCTGTCAAGTACAACGATCCGAGTGGACACTATGTCGTGTGGAACACAAGCGAGCGGCGGAGAATGTAACGGGGGAACCTACTACGCTGGCTTTAGTGTTCTGGATCGCCGCCCAGAGGAAAAAGCTTACCTCAAGGAGGCGATGGATCCCAAGCATTTCTTGGATCCGTGTATAGCGCAAAAAAGTGGGCAGCACGTGTGGGCATCGCCTGATCCGCCCTGCGTTTGTCCGGCAGTCCAAAACTCGCCCACGAATCTGCGCTATACACTTCGCCGTTAGGCGGCTTGACACCTGTAACGATACAGGTCACACTTGGTCTGTGATCACCGGATTCAAGCACAAAGGACTGGTAAGGTTCTTCACGACGGGTACAAGAGCCGGTATCCAGGCCAAACACGCCCATCGCCTTCGGTTGATCCTTAGTCGACTAAACGTCTTGACCAGTCCGAGAGACATGGACTTGCCCGGCCTCAACCTGCATCAACTGAGCGGCGACCGCAAGGGTCCTTGGGCGGTGAAAGTAAGCGGCAACTGGCGGGTGATCTTTCGATTTAGCGGCGAAGATGCGACCGACGTGGATTACGAGGACTATCACTGAGGTAAAGACGATGCAGATGTACAATCCACCCCATCCCGCGCAGCCCGCGAGGCGATACCACGCTTGCGTGCGTGTGGCACAACCCCATAGGACAGCGACACCGCAACAGCGCTAGTCGGAACAAGATAGACGATGCCCAGGAACGGTTCACGTTCATCAACAATCAGGCCACCTCCATGGATGCCGCCCTCGGCCGTCCAGCCTGCGATTAACCCTTGGACAAACGCGGATGCCCACTCATACAAGTCCTGCCCCAATGGCGGTCCAGGAATCCAAATACCTTCCAAGAGTGACGGATCAGATCCGTAGCGGGCAACTCGGTCAATATCGGAGTGGGCTGGGAGGCGCAACCGAACCACCCCGTCGGATAACGCGTGCGGTGGTGGCCGCCCCACGGCCACCTTCGCCGGGTGGCGTGATACGAACTCTTGTCTCACCAGTTCACGCTCCTGTCGGTCGAACCCCGTGCAACGCAGTCATAGTCATGTGAACATCAAGTGTGTGTGCTGAGAAAAGCGGCCCAACATATTTTGGGCCATCGCCCAGGCCACTTGGTTGACCCGGATGCCAGCCCGCACATCCTCGGCGGACCAGGGACTGATGCGGAGAAAGTCGGCCAGATTGGATGCATCGGGCGCCTCGACAAACTGACGCGGAAGGTTTGCCAAGGTCTTCTCGTCTTCGCAGACCAGGAGCGCATCGGCCATGTTGAGCATGTGCCGCTGCTGAGGCTTGGACAAGTTGACGTTCAACTGCTCGAAGAAGGGGCATAGGTGTGGTGGATTGTGTATAATTCGGATGAGCATGGGATGACCTCCTGTTGGAACCGGTAGAATGGCTTTCGGTCATTCTACTCAGGAGGCGTCCCATGTTCAGCTTACCCGAGTTTTCGCTAGAGTCCAGTCAGGATCATAGGCAGATATATCTTCGACCGACATGCCCCTCCTAGCGGATCGATGTAGGAGGAGGCAAAGTACACCCATGCTGTAGGAGAAGCACCGGACATCGTGGTGCTCCATGGGGACAACGCGCCACCATACCAATGATCCGTTGCACCAGGAAAGGCTCCGGCATATGGCTCATTGAGCATTTGGAGCGGATAAATCTGGTGCATAACGGAATCAGCGTCTTTGATGCCAGCGACCGCTGCCTGCGCTGTGAATTCGACCGCTACAGTAAATGGCCCGGCGATGTCGCCATATCCAACAGTCGATCCATCAAATGAACTTGTTCGCAACACGGTAGCCGCATAGCTCTGCGAGTCCAAGGCTTCCTGGCTCTTCCCTATAGAACAAAGGAACGCGGCTCCCCAACTTCCGCTGACATCCAGTGCAGTAGCGGTATCGGCCGGACCAACCCCTGTTTTCATTCGCCGCTGCACTGAATCCCAACCGAACTGAAAAATGGCCTGGCCCAGTTGTTCCGTCGCCTGCTTCCTACCAGATGCGAGCAGCCCGAAATAGGCTGAGATATTCCCTTCAATCCCAAGGGAAATCAAATTCGGAAACCCAGAATTACGGCCAAACTGTCCAACCACCCAGTCTGCTCCACGATTCAGGGCGCTATTCAGTGCTGCCGAGTCATTATAAAAACCGCTTTGTTGTAGCCTCCCCAGAGCAATGAGCACCCAACCAACGTTGCCGACCCATTCGCACGTATCGATATCTTGAATCATTGTCTCAGTCCCATCGCATTGGCCCATGGTGGGCAGGGGTCGGGTCGGTGGCTGCAAGGACTGATCATAGGATGTATACCAGGCCCCGGCATTGGTCTTTCCTATTGGAATCTGGAGAGTCAGGAGCTTTTGGGCCAGGTTGCGAGCCGCGTCTCGGTAAGCCACGTTACCAGTCTGCTCATACTCATATATGAACACGAGCAATGCTTCTGCTTGCACGTAGGTATTGAAGTTCGAATTCGTTTCTGGGAACCATGCCGGGACGAGACTCATACCGGGTCCGGAGGATTTGATCTGTGCGAGTAACGCATTGGCGGCATTTACCCGGATCGTCGGGTTTGGTGCCACCGATTCGAAGGTAGTCTCGACTAATCGATTGGCCGCTCCCGGCTTCAGATCGAGAACTGCGAATTCATCGAGGAATAAGGTGCCAGTGTGTTCCTCTGGAGGTCCCGGCAGGCTCGGGTTGTCGAACACTTCACAGCCACTACAACGAACGATCCCAATCTCGAAGTGAGTGATATTGGTCAGATCGAGCTCACCACTGCCGCTCAGTTCCCGGAAATCAATATAGATCGGCCGCCACACTGGCAGATCGGTGAGGCTTTTCAGGCTGACGGCGAAGAGGTGCCCGGCACCGTCTTGGAGTTTCACCTCAACCGTGTCGTGGCTATTGAGGTTTGAGCCGTGAAGCGCGAGGCGGAGGTGTGTGAAGGCGCTGAGGTTTCTGGCGGTGGGCAATGATCGTCGTAGAACGATCCAACTCTGCCCGGCGTTCGGTGACCCGGGCGGTGCCACATTGATCAGATCGTAATCTATCGCCAGGGCGTTGCCGTGGCAGCCAGCAACCAGTCTGAGCGTCGGGGCCGGAATCGTTGAGTCTGCCGTGAAGGTCATTCCCGCTGTCGAGTCAAAGTCATCGACTATTGTGTCGACACGGCCGTCACCGCACGCGTTTGACGAGGAAGGCTGAGGCAGCACAACATTGGGACTGAACACCAGTCCCAGGAGAGCAAGTGTCACTACCACGAGAACGCGACCGGGATTCATCGTGCACCTCCCTGTTTGTCCCAGGATTCTCGGGTATATGGCAGCGGTCATCGGTGGCTGCACGCCTTGACACATTCCGCCCCGGTTCAGTTCGTACTCTCGTGGCGTCCGATCGTGCCGGGCGATCTCGATCTGAGGCTCCAGCCAGATTTTAGCAGCACTCTGGTCATCCTGCGAGCCCTTGCCAACGTGAACGTTGGCGCGTTCTTCGTGCAGGGCGTCGTAGCGATGAAACCAGAAGATGAGGTTGCTCTAGCCGCCAACGGGCGCATTACGTCAGCCGCGCCGCCGGGTAGCGACTGCTGGACTGACCGGCGGATCACCGCTCATGCGTTCTGAACGATTGGCAGGGGGACGCACAAATCTTGCCGCGCTTGCGCACGATTCGACAGGCGCAACTTCCGCAACAGTGCCTGTTGAATATCCGGTGGCAGCCGCCGGCATCCTGTCGCAGTCAGAGATGGTGGCGTATTCGGCTCAACGCTGCCTGCGCTTCATGAGCCAACGAACGAGGAAATTATGTACCAGGGCCACGACAGTCGCGCCGGCCGGGACGATGAACAGTACCTCTACCCAAGAGGTGGTTCGGAGCAGTGGCGTCGCGACTTTCACCAGGGAACAGAACAGGGCGAGCACGAGATAAAACAGGAAAATCTCTACGGCGCGACGGATCACGAACTGCCGGTCATGCGATTTCATGATGGTCCCAGAATGTATTGGGCGACGGTCGCGGCCGGCCATCAGGCCAGGAGTTCAGACACGCGCGGGCGGCCACAGTGGCACCCTGCCCACGGCGCTGTGAGACATCAATTACGGAATCGTACGGATGGCACTTATGAATCAGGCGCCGGTCATCCATCATCAACAAGAAAGCAGACAGGCCACTCAACAACACAGGAGCTGCCCCCTCCTTCAGCGCTACTATAGCGGTTGTGCTCCGTCCCCGGCAATCCCCCTTCGGTTCCAACTCGCTCCCGATGGCTGGATTCGGAAGGCAGAGAGCCGGGCGACTGAAGTCGCGGCTGGAGGCTTGCAGCCGGGCGTCGGCCTTCGCCGACGCAGACGGGTGGGGGATCGGGGGCAGCTGAGCACGCCTTGACTGGTGCTCTAGTGATAGGTGGCCTGATCGACGGTGACTCGGAAGAACTCGCCCTCCGGCTCAAAACGCTCTGTGCCGACATACCATCCGATCCGCAAGCGGGTAGGAATGGTGTAGCCACCGAAGGTACCCTCTTCCTGCACGACACCGCCGAAGTCAGCGTAGTGGAACTCCGCGCGCTCGGGATTGCCCCAGCGCGAGAGTCTGATCTCCTGGAGGGCGCCGCTGTCGTCGACGGTGAGGGCGAGGTCTGCCGTCTCGCCCTGCACGGTGACCCTGGCGTGGGCGTGCCGCGAGTCCGACGCCATCCATGCCACGCCCTCATCACAGAGCACCGACGGCAACCACACCGACTCTGCCGCCAGGCGCCCGGCGGTCGAGCGCGTGACATCGGGCCCAGACGCAGTGACGATGGGGATAATCCCGAAGAGCTTCCAGCGCAGGGCGCCTTTGCCGTCCACGAGGCGATCCGATCCCCGAATGGGTAGGCCGTACATGCGGGCGGTGGCAGCCCAGATCATCCCACGCTGTGCATTGATGACTTGCTCTGCCGTGAACGGAAACCAGCGCTGCAATTTGATCTTGCCGTGCATCCGCAGCCGGGCCGCCGACGCGAGTGATGTCCCGGGAGCGATCGCGTGTTCGAGATACCGCCGCGCCGGGAAGGCCCGCGACCCGGCCGGGTTGGAAGGTGCGCTCACCGGATGGTGCCGACTCCCACAGCGCGTCGAGGGAAAGTTCTTTGGTCATCACTGTCCTCCAGCGTCTGGCGAACGGTCTCGCGCGACGGGCCGGGTGATTGCACGGACAGAATGAGATTCGCAGCCTCTACACGAGAGCGAGAAACGCCGGCAACGGTAAAGCGCTACTGAGCCAGGAAGTCCCTGGCCGTCTCGTCAATTCGGGCCATGATCCTCTCCTTCCCTGTTGTGATAAGTCCAAGTATACTTCATTTTCGGGATCATTTTTGTCCTGGAACCCTCTAATACGCCAGCGCGATGCCGGGCTGCAAGGCGTCCGAAGTCGGCCACCGCAGGGCTGACTGGCACAGTGCGGCTCTCTTCTTAGAGGGCAGGGAGGCCTGCTTTGATTGGATCGCGATTCTCGCAGAAGGATTTGCTCCAATGACCATACCACTGCTGCTCTCGATTCAGGTCGGACGACCGCGCCAACTCGGTGCCGGGGATTCCACGGATGCCGAAGAGCGCTCCTGGTCGTCGGGCATCTTCAAGGAGCCGGTGGCAGGCGCTGTGTGGCTGGGACGGATCAACCTCGCGGGCGACGACCAGGCCGACCGCAAGCATTACGGTGGCCTGGACAAAGCGGTGCTCGCCTACGCCGCCGAGCACTATTCTTCCTGGCGCCAGGAGTTGAGCCAGCTCGAGCTGCCGTACGGCGCCTTCGGCGAGAACTTCACGATCGACGGGCTCACCGAGACCGAGGTGTGCCTCGGGGATGTGTACGCCATCGGTGCGGCTCAGGTGCAGGTCTCCCAGCCGCGCCAACCTTGCTGGAAGCTGGCGCGGCGCTGGGGGATCAAGGACCTTACCGCCCAGGTCGAGCAGACCGGGCGCACAGGGTGGTATCTGCGGGTGTTGGTAGAGGGATACGTCCAGAGCGGCGCGCCCGTTGAGCTCCTCGAGCGGCCGCACCCAGAGTGGACCATCGCTCGCGCAGCGCACGTCATGCGCCACCTGCGCGACGATCGCGAAGCGGCGGCCGAGTTGGCGGCCTGTGCGCTGCTCTCGTCGACGTGGCGGGGGACGATCAGCGCGCGGCTCGAACTGATATCAGGCTAAAGGGCGTGTACCCGAAGAAGAGGCCCCGTTTGCACCTATCGCTTCTCGGTCAGCACCCGAGTGGGGCTACCCCTTTCGATCCAGGAGCCGCCGTCGTTGCACACGTCGGGGGGAGGCCAGAGGTTGACCGAGCGCGAACCAGGTGTGTGGCGAGCGCTCGCCGATCCGGTAGTAGGCGATACCCTCTCTGTCTGGCGCCACGCCCTCGCCTTCGCACATCGCCCGTCGCTCCTCGGGCGACGTGAAAATGCTGTTCTCACGCACCGCGTTCGACCAGACGATGTTTCTGGCACCGCGGATGTGTCCGCCCCGCTGCAAGCCTTCCTCGGGGAGGTATGCCGGCGCGAGCTGCTCGCAGCGACATTTGGCCGGCGGACGCCCATCCGCGAGCACGACGTCGTGATTGTGGGCCAGACTCCCTAACGCCGGGTCCCGGAGCACCCGCATGTGGAGGTTGGGCTGCCTGGCCTGGTAGTTGGCCCGCGGGATCACCGGCACCTTCGTGGTCAACGGCCGGCCCCCGGCGAGCCACCTGGCGCGGCCGCCGTTCATCACGCGCGCGTCCTCATGGCCATAGTACTTCAGGAGCCAGAAGGCGTAGGTGGCGAACCAGTTGTGGGTATCGCCGTAGAGGATCACCGTCGTATCGTTGCCGATGCCCGATGCCTCCATCAGCCGCTCGAAATCGGCTTTGCCGACGATGTCGCGCTGGAGTTGATCCTGCAACTCGCGCTGCCAATTCCAGCCCACTGCCCCCGGAATGTGGCCCTGATTGTAGGCGGCCGTGTCCACGTCCACCTCGACGATGCGGACGGTAGGGTCGTCCATGTGTTCCGCGACCCACTCCGTGCTGACCAATACCTCCGGCTGGGCGTGCCCGCGCGCCTCGATGGGCGTCTTGCCAATGGTGGACATGCCATGCCTCCTTATGAATAGCTTCGCTTGGGCGGTATTGCACAGGCCGTCACCGCTCCATCGGGAAGGGCGCGGGTGATGCGGGATGCCTTTCGTCCCGCATCACGGCGATTGGATCGGGCCTCCCCTCTCGGACCGTCAGGCGCACGCTGACCGGTTTCACCCCCGGGAGCTTGCTTTCCAGAGTGATGCGGTGCTCACCCGCCGACAGCGTGTGAACGATCAACTGTGAATCCGTGCCGAGCGCGCCGTCACGGTCCGAAGACCAGCTCAGGGCAGCGGGGTCGGCAGTGGCGCCACCGGGAAGGCAGGCAGCGCCGAAGAGGGAGAGCGACGTTCCTTTCTCAATAGTGTCGCCATCACGAGGAGAGGCGATGAGGAGTTGTGCCGGCCGCTCGGGGACTCGGAATGGCTTCGACGTCGTGGACCCGGTGCGCAAACCGGAAGTAGCCAGCACCTGGAAGAGGCATTCCTCGCCGCCCGGCAGCTCGTCCATGTTCACCGTCACGCTGTTTTCCTTGAGATTGCCGGCCACGGCGCGCCAGGTTTGACCGCCATCCCAACTGTAGCGCAGCATGGAGGTCGGCGGCTCGCTCGCACCGCTTACCTTCCAACGCACCTTCTGCCGGCCCTTCAGGGTCTCGCCGCCGGCGGGACGCCGAATCTTGATGCGAGGCGCCTGGGCAGCGATCTTGAGCCGGGTGAGGATGCGATCGTCTCTCTTGACCACCAGCGCCGTGGCGTCCGGATGCCAGGGGAGCATGACCGTGAAGTGTTGGCTGCCGTCGTCTTGTTCCATATGCGGGAAGGGCAAGCGCAGCTCCTGGGATTCGAGGATGTCGTCTTCCAGCCCATAGAGGACCACGGAGTAGGGGGTCCGCTCCCCCAACGATGCTGGTTGCCACCCCATGACATGGAACGGCACCTCCCGCAGCACGACCTTGTCCTCTTTCCCGACGGTGATAGGCAGATAGAGAAGCTCGCGTCGCGGCGTCGCCTCGCCG
>DOUV01000193.1 GCA_003520455.1 Chloroflexota bacterium
GTCGCGGTCAATGTCCCCGTCGGGGTGTCGGTTGGTGTCGGGGTCGGCGTATCTGTCGGTGTCGGGGTTGGGGTGTTGGTCGGCGTTGCACTCGGCGTCGGGCAGACCGCGATCGTGGTCGTTTCGCTATCGGTGGCCGTACCGGCGACGTCGTCCGTTACGATCGCCTGGGTAGTGAGGACAGTACCACCCGGAACCGAGGTGAGAGTGCGGGTCAGAAGCTCGAACGTCGCCGTCTCGCCCGGATTGAGCAGAGCGATGGTCCACTGCACTGCGTGAGCGCCCGCATCGTAGGTGGCTCCCGGCGTGGTCCGTGGGCTATCCAGTAGTGGCTGGATGTACGGGCTCAACTTGACGGTGACCAGCACGTCGTCCAGCGCCACGTCGCCGGTGTTCGTGACGATCACGTCAAAGTGGACCGTGTAACCCGGACAGAGCGGCGGCCGTCCCGCCCATTCGTCGTCACGTAAGTCCACCGCCAGGCTGGCCGCCGCCGGGGCAGCGTCCCGCCCACCTGGCGCCGACTCGGCCCGAACAGCAGCCGCGTTGTTCCCTACCAAGCTACCCCTCGCCGCGGGCAGAGGTGTATCGAGCGTGCGAGCGGTCGAGGGGAGGGCCGGGAGAAGGAGCAGAACAAGGAGAAGGAGTGAGACAGAAATTGTATATCGGCGCATGGGGATGCTCCTTAGAAAAGATAAGAACCTGCTCGGATTTCAGGCCATACAGACGTTGGACGACTTGCCCCAGTGCGCTGGAGCCCTGTTGTTGGGGCGAGACGCCAAAGACAATGAAGACCAGCAACAGGGCTGGAGGCCGCGCGGTTACTCGGCACGGGTTATGGAATGTAAACGAGATTCAATCGATCGACGAGCGCAAATCCAAGATCTCGCAGGAACGAATACCATCGAGCGAGATCGTATCATGCAACGAGTGTGACGACAGGATCAGTGGAGACATGCTGTGTCAGTTGGATCCCTTCCGGCGTTGCCAGAGCGCTGTACCCGCCAACGCAACAATCCCCAGTCCTACTGCTGTGGGGACCCTTGCCCCGTCGCCTTCGGTGTCGCCAAAGCGGTTGAGGCCGATAGCCGTTGGATTCATGGGCGTCGCCGTCGGCGTAGCGGTCGCTGGCGAGGTATTGACCAGCATCGACAGATAGATCTTGCCCGCCGGCGGTGTGGGCGTCGCGGTCGACGTGCCAGTCGGCGTCACCGTTGCTGTCTCAGTCGGCGACGCTGTCGGCGTATCGGTCGGCGTCGCGGTGGGCGTATCCGTTGGCGTAACCGTCGGTGTGGCTGTTGCCGTCGGACTGGGCGTCCCGCACTCCACGAAGACAGTGGTGACAGCATCGCTGGAGGTGCCAGCCTCATCGCTCGTCACGGTCGCCACATTCGTCAGTGTTTCGCCTGGACGGTTGCTTGTAAAGGTGCCAAGCAGCAGCTCGAAGAGACGCGTCTCCCCTGGTTGGAGCGAACCGACAATCCACGTCACCAGGTGCGTGGCCGGATCGTAGGTGGCGCCGGGCGTCGTGCGCGGGTTATCCAGGATTGGATAGGCATTCGGCGGCACAACGTCGTGCACCACGACGTTGTGGAGCGGAACGTTTCCATCGTTGCCGACGAGAATATCAAAGTGCTGGGTGTAGCCCGGACAGCGAAGGTCGCCACCTTCACGCTTGTCGATGAACTGCGACGGCACATCGGCAGGTGTTGCGGTGGCCGTGCTCGTCGGTGTCGGCGTTTGGGTCGCGGTCGCGGTGGAAGTGGCCGTCGCCGTGCTGGTTCGTGTCGGCGTCGGGGTATCGCACACCGCAATCGTCGTCGTTTCTGTGTCCGTCCTCGTACCGGCTGCATCATCCGTCACCGTTGCCTGGGTGGTGATGACAGAACCACCCGGGACCGAGGAGATGGTTCGGATCAACAGCCCGAACACGGCCGTCTGACCTGGCCCGATTGTGGCGATGGTCCAGTGAACCGAGTGAGTGCCAGCATCGTAGGTGGCACCAGTTGTCGTGCGCGAGCTATCCAGGAGCGGCTGCGTCCATGGGTCGAGTGCAATCGTCACCTGGACGTCATCGAGGAGAATTGAGCCAGTGTTCCCGACAGTTACGTCAAGATGGATCGTGTAGCCCGGACAGAGTGGCGGTCGTCCTGGCCACTCGTCATCGCGCAAGTCAACCGTCAGGCTGGCCCCCGTCTGCGCGCGGACTGCTCGGTTCGACGTCAGAAGATTTGGGATGACAACCGCGGGATCGGCTGTCAAACCAGTGAGGACGGCAGGCACGGCCGTGTCCGTGGTCATGGCGATCGAGGGCGTCGCCGTGAGAAGGAGCAGCAGGGCAATCAGGGCAGTGATGCAGGCGGTGTAGCGGCCCACTGGATCGCTCCTTGAGCTTGTATGGAGCCGAGTTGGACGAGCCCTCAGGCCACCCAATCCTCGAACGACCCGCCCGGAAGCATCCGAAACTCTCGTGCTGCCACCGATCGTCAGCCATCAACTTCAAAGCGGAGTGGACAAGGGTGTCACGAAAGTTTAAGGGTACGCCGGGCACGACTCGTTGGGAGTAGATGGATCTGTGCGGTCGAACAGGGAACGTCGCACAGAATCTTCCCTGAGAGCCAAAACAAGGCACGGCATTGCCCAGTCTACTCGCATTTGATGAGAGTGAAGTGAATTTCCTTCACGAAGAGATGACAAAATTGTGAGAAAAAGTCGCCCGGTTACGCATACCGGTTTATGAAGAGACCGATAAGATTCCGTGCAGATGAATCTTAGATCCAATCTGATCGAATGCACAATCGGTCGACAACCGTCATGATCTGTCGACCAAGCCCAAAGGAGGAGTGAATTATTCACGCGCGACGAGTACGGCGACTTCCCCTTCTTCAAATGATACTCGCGCCCGAGCACGTTGTTCCTTGATAACTCTACATGAGTTGGGTCGGAAGAGCGAACAGAGTGAGGCTGGGGCCTGGCACCGCCTCACGCCAGCGCAGCGGCAATCTGGTCGGGGAGATCGGGCTGTACCCACCATTCCGGGCCCACGGCGACCGCCACGGCCCCAGCCTCACAGAGCCGCAGGGCGTCGTC
>DOUV01000513.1 GCA_003520455.1 Chloroflexota bacterium
ATGAGCCGGCCAGCTGGCTGGGGGCGCACTGCTGCTGGAACTCGGCGGGCGTGAGAGAGCCAAGGGCCGAGTGAATGCGCGTGTGCGCATAGACGTCATCGAGGAAGCGGCGGATTTGGCAATCGGCGTCCTGGAAACTGGTGTCGTCGGACAGATTGACCGCTTCCGCGTTGCGGGTGCGCATGAGCCGCTCGGCAAGGCCGTGCTCCTCGGGCTGGCCGATGGCGGCCAGGCTGATGGCGACGCCCTGGCGGTGCCGGCCCTCACCCGAGGGGCTGGCGGCGTCCTGGACGCCCTGGTCGGAATGATGGAGCTTGGGGGCGCCAGTGGCGCGGGCGCGCTCCAAGGCCGTCAAGGTCAAGCGGTGATCGCGCGAGCGCCTGAGTTCCCCGCCGCGGATCATGGGGGTGAAGCCGTCCATGCGCACCGCCAGGGAGCCGAAGCTGTCGGCGAGCTGCCCGTCGGTGATGTCACCAACCCAGACCGCAGCGGGGGCCGTGATCGGGAGCCCTTCGACCAGGTGGGGAGCGCGGCCAAACTCGTGGTGGCTGGTGGGGGTCTGGAGGTGCCGCACGGGCGGCTGGCCCACCAGACCCAGCGCGTGCATCCGCCGGCGCACTCGCGTGCGGTGGGCGTGGGCGCCTTCCCGCCGCAGTTGGGCGGGCACACGGCGGTAGTCGTAGGTCGGCCATGCCACCACCACCGCGCGAATCGCCTTGGCCAGGTCTTCGTCGCTGATCGCTTGGGCCTGGTCGGAGTAGCTGCTCCGCGCCACGCCCAGGACGTCACAGACCCGGGTGATCGGATAGCTGTCGCCCAGTCTCAGGACGAGCTCCCGTCGCTGCGTGCGCGGTGGGCTACGAGGCTCGACGCTTGTTTGGCCACGTCCAGTTCTCACGTCAGCCGGCCCACCCGCCGCTCCAACTCGGCGATCCGCGTCCGCTCTTGCTCGCGCTCGAAGCTGCGCGCGGCGTTCTCCAGGAACTCGGGTTTCCATCGGCTCAGCAGCTCTGGCTTGATCTTGTGGGTCCCACAGATCTCCGCCGCGCGGCTCGTCCCCGGCAACACCGCCAGCACCACTTTCACTTTGTACTCCGCACTGCACTGCCGTCGGTGTCGGGCCATCTCGCGCTCCCTGCTTGGACCATGATAGTTGATTGACCTCCCTGTCCAAGTTTCGGGGCGCACTTCAGGGGGTAGTGCGCTGAGCCGTAGTGCCATCCCCGATTTGGCCGGAGTTATTCGCTCCCCAGCACTTGGCGTTACCGTTAGCGGTCAAGGCACAAGTATGGCCGACCTCACTGGACGTTGGTTTGTCGAGCCATCACCAAGTTGACCAGCCCAGTTTGCTCCCCAGCACTTGACAGTGCCATCACTGGTTAGTGCACACGAGTGGCTCTGGCCGGTGCCGATAGCGATCGCGGTCTGTGAAGACACTGGACTGGTGACAGCAATGCTGACTGTCAAGAAAGTGAACGTGGCTATCAGGATTGCCACAGAGCCTACTCTGAATCGAGCGAGCATTTCGAAACTTCTCCAGTAGATTGGGCAGGATCGCCAGCGAAGGGTCTATGTCCGGAATGCTTACGTCTTCGGCCCCAGTTCACTATAGCCGCCGCGGATTTCGCGGTCAACGGCGCGAGATGCCAAAGGATATACTACATATGTGCCGTTGTGCTCTTTTTTGCCGGTCGGAGAATAACTGTCAATCCGAGGATAGGCTCTTGTAGGCATGACGCGGCATCTAACAAACAAGTGCTGTTTGGGAGAACCTCGCCGTGGAAAAAAGCCGGGCCGCAGCGCCACGCGGGGGCGAGGATAAGCGTTGGTTACGTCTTTGGTGAGGTAGCGCCAGTGCCGGTGATCGCCGCTGCCAAACTGGGGGTGCCCCCCGCGCGCTGCATCGTGGTTGAAGATGCTCCTGCTGGTGTCGAAGCCGCACACCGCGCCGGCATGCGCGCGATTGGCGTGCGCTCATCGCACGCCACCCTCCCGGCCGATCGCGTCGTGCACACCCTCGACGAGCTTCCCGACGACGCCTTCGACCGCCTGCTGCACGACCATATGTTGTCCGGGGAGGGGGATTGAGGCTGTCGCACCCCTGGCGTACAATCGGCCACCATCGCCGCCATCCCATCGGAGACTCGACCCCATGACCGACGCTTCTGGCCCTCCCGGCTACACCCCGATCATGATCCGTGACCTTCCCGACGATGAGAAACCCCGTGAGCGCCTGATCGCCTACGGGCCCAGCGCCCTCTCGATCGCCGAATTGCTGGCCATCATTCTGCGAGTTGGGGTCACCGGGATGTCGGTGGTCACCCTGGCGCAACACCTGCTTCGCCAGTTCGATGGGTTGGCCGGCCTGCATCGTGCCAGCGTCCAGGAGATCGCCGCCCAGGTGCGCGGGCTGGGCCCGGCCAAAGCGGCCCAGATCAAGGCGGCGCTCGAACTCGGCCGGCGCCTCCAACTGGCCAGTGCCGGTGAGCGCCCCCAGGTCAAGAGCCCGGCCGATGCTGCCGCCATCCTGATGCCCGATATGGCCTTGCTCGAGCAAGAACATCTCCGCCTGTTGATCCTGGATACGAAGAATTTCGTCATCGCGAGCCCGACCGTCTACAAGGGAAGCTTGAATAGTTCGATCGTGCGGGTGGGAGAACTCTTCCGCGAGGCGATTAAGGTCAATGCGGCGGCGCTTATCGTGGCCCACAACCATCCGTCGGGTGACCCGTCCCCCTCACCAGAGGATATCCGCGTTACCCGCGAGATCGTCCAGGCGGGCAAGCTCCTCGACATCGAGGTCCTCGATCACCTTGTTATCGGCCATCAGCGCTTCGTCAGCCTCAAAGAGCGCGGTCTCGGCTTCGTCTGAGGCCGGACAGCACATCACCTGGTTCCAGACTAAGAGCATCATCAGCCAGGCCCATCCCCACGGCCTTGATTATGTGCCGGCCTCCCCCCTGTTCCGGTGGCCAGCGTCCTGGCCGCCATGATGATTACCCCTTGAGCTCAACCTTGAAATCCTCGACCGTCTCGCCATCGGCCACCAGTACGTCATCAGCCGCCTCAAAAATGACAGTCCTGCAAACTCGAGGTCAATTCGTGAATGAATGACGCCGCGGCTGCGTTTACCTCTATGAGACACACAGTTGCCGCCCTCTAGCAAGTGGCGACACAGATGAACAGTCGTATCGTGGCGAGGAGAAACCATGCGACTCACCTTCAGCGACCCATCACGCTCACTTTGGCAGTGGCTTCTCGTGCTCGTTCTCGTGGCAGGCGGCCTGATCACAGCGGCACCCTCTGGCGCCACGCCCCGCTTCGCTCCAGAGACCACCGAACTCATTCAGAACGGGGGCTTCGAGTCTGATACCGCCTGGGTCTTCGGTGCAACCCCGGCGCCCGCCAGTTACAGCACGATCACCGCGCATAGTGGCAGTCGGTCTGCGAAGACCGGCATTCGTTATACCGAGACAGACAAGTATAGTTACTCATCGGTCTACCAGGGTGTGGCGATTCCCTCGAATGCGACCAGCGTGGTCCTCACCTTCTGGTACCGACCCTTCACCGAGGAAGCCACCTCCACCGTAAGCGAGCCCGTGCGGATTCAACCGGCGCTGAGTGCGGCCGATCAAGCACGGGTACAGGCTAACAGCCAGGAAGCCGTACCGGCGGCGCCCCTCACCCAAGATGTCCAGACGGCGTGGATTCTGGATTCAGGCTTCCACCTGGTTGCCAACATCTTCTCGCAACTCAGCAACAGTGGCATCTGGACCTACGCCAGCTTCGACCTCACGGCGTACCGCGGCCAAACAATCCACGTTTACTTCGACACCTTCAACGATGGGGACGGATCTCGCAGCTGGATGTACGTGGATGATGTTTCAGTTCAAGTGACGACGGCGGCGACGCCGACGAACACCCCCACGGCGACGGCCACGCAAACGCCGACGCCCACCGTAACACCTACGCCGGTCCCCGGCACGTGCAACCAGGTTGTCGTCAACCCAAGCTTCGAGACCACCAGCGGCTGGCTCTTCGGCGAGACTGACCGCCCGGCGGCGTACACCACCGCAACGGCCCATGACGGCACTCACTCAGCCCGAACAGGCATCACCCCCGGAACGCCGGACACCTATACCTATTCGTCCGTGCGCCAGGCGGTCACCGTCCCATCCGGCGCTACGTACGCCACGTTGACCTTCTGGTACAAACCTTTCTCCCAGGACACGCTCTACGATAGTCTGGCGCTCAACGCCGCCGAGCGGATGCCCGCGGCCGCCGACTTGTTCCTGCGACCCAATGGGCAGGTGACCTCGCACGAACCGCTCCTGCCGGCCGGCACGACCTGGGTAGACGGCCAGCAGGCGCTCATCCTCAACAGCAACCTTCAAGTGCTCGCCGAGATCTTCTACCAAAACCACAACACGCAGACCTGGACCTTCCGTAGCTACGACCTCCTGCCCTGGAAGGGCCAAACGATCTACCTCTACTTCAATAGCATCAACGACGGCGACGGCCGGCTCACCTGGATGTTCGTAGACGAGGCCAACGTGACTGTCTGCGACGGCGTCACACCCAGCCCGACGCCCGATCGCCGCAAGGCCTGGCTCCCGATCATCCTCAAAAACCTGATCGGCGAGCCGTACCCGTACCCGTGATCGCCGCTCCCGCCAGCCACCGGCGCCCCTCACGTGAGGGGCGCCGGCTTTTCTGCCCCGGCTGAGAGTTCCCTTCCACCGACCGCCGTGCTATAATCGCGCCGCTTGAATCCATAGCCCAGGAAAGAACGGTTCTTTATGAGACTCTACAACTCTCGCACCCGTGCGGTTGAATCTTTTCAGCCCATCGGGGAAGTTGTCACGCTCTACGTCTGCGGGATCACCCCTTACGATACAACCCACCTCGGGCATGCCTTCACCTATGTCACCTTCGACACCCTGGTTCGCTTCCTCGAGGCCTCCGGCCAGCCGGTGAAATATGTTCAGAATGTCACCGACATCGATGACGATATCCTGCGGAAGTCGAAAGAACTCGGCATCGATTGGCGCGAGCTAGGCGAGCGCGAGACGGCAGCCTTCCTCCGCGACATGCGCGCGCTCAACGTCCGGATGCCGGATCACTACGTCTACGCCACCGAGGAAATCCCGATGATGCTGGCGATGACTGAGGGCATCCTGGCCAAACAGCGCGCCTATGAGCGAAATGGCAGCGTCTATTACGACGTCTCATCTGATCCCGATTTCGGCAAGCTCAGCCGCCTGGACAGGGACGAGATGCTGGTAACGGCCAACGAGCGGGGCAACGATCCCAACGACCCCAACAAGAGCGACCCGCTCGACTTCGTGCTCTGGCAGGCTGCCAGGCCGGGCGAACCGACCTGGGAAAGCCCCTGGGGTGCGGGGCGGCCGGGCTGGCACATCGAGTGTAGCGCGATGAGCGTCAAGTATCTAGGGCCCCAGCTCGATATCCACGGCGGTGGCGCCGATCTGCTCTTCCCCCACCACGAGGCTGAGATCGCCCAGAGCGAGACCTACACCGGCCGCGAGCCCTTCGTGAACGTCTGGATGCACACCGCTATGGTTCGCATGGACGGCGAGAAGATGTCGAAGTCGCTTGGCAACATGGTCTTCATCAAGGACCTGCTGAAAACCTACACCCCCGACGCCATCCGCCTCTACCTGCTGAATCACCACTATCGCCAGCCCTGGGAGTGGGACCGCGCCGAGATGGATACGGCTCAGGAGACTGCCGACCGTCTGACGGAAGCGTCGCAGATCGGCAACCCTCACGCCGGTGCCGTCGTGGCCTATATGGGTGACGAGGAGGAGCGGCACTTCTACACGGCTATGGAGAACGACCTGGATACGCCCCGCGCCATTGCGGCGCTGGCGGCGCTGGCGGCGCAAATTATGGCGGCACGCGCCGAAGGACAGGATGTTGCGCCTGCCCAGCAGCGGCTCGGCCGAATGGGACGGATTCTGGGGTTGACGTTTGAGCCACGAGCCAGGACATGAAGCGCCAGCTCCCTCTCCTGCTCGTCGCCCTCCTGGCGCTGCTGATTGGCTTTGCATTGGGCCAGTCCGGCTTCAATCCTCTGCCTGGGCCGACACCGTCGCCGCCG
>DOUV01001090.1 GCA_003520455.1 Chloroflexota bacterium
GCTGGGGGTCGGATGAATTTGGAGAGATGCAACAGCGCGCTTCCGACCGCTCACGCGGTTCCTCCGCACCACGCTCCCGCCCGCGCAGCGACGACGTGACCGATGGTCTAGAATGCGGGTCAAGGCGTCGCCGGGAGCACATGATCGAAGCCTTCCGACCTCTCGGAAGAGGTCGGACCCCTGACGACTTGACCGGCGCGCTCGCCACCAATCACGGTGGTGGAACGAGCACCGATTCCATCGCGAGGAGTCACAGATATGCATCTTTGGCTGAACGCTCAAATCGGCTCAAGCCGACTGGCGTCGATACGAGGGAGTGGGCCTGAGCCGGCTTCAGTTTTCAGCCTTGAAATGAATCTCACGGCCAGATCAGGCCAGCTTCGCTACCTATTCGGAACAAAGTGATAGGTGGCCGGAGGAGGAGTCTCCGATTCATGCGGTGGCGACTGAGTAAACCAACCGATTCGCCGCCGGCGACTGACGGCGACGGTTCTTTCGAAGATGCAATCCGTCGCGTTCTCCTGTTCTCACGTTTGCAGGATCTACTGGCATGGGGCCGCAAGAACTCCATCTGGCCCTTCAACTTCGGCCTTTCCTGCTGTTACGTCGAGATGGCGACGAGCATCACCAGCAAATACGACATCGCGCGTTTTGGCGCCGAGGTGATCCGAGGCACGCCGCGCGAGGCTGACCTCATGGTGATAGCAGGGACGGTCTTTATCAAGATGGCGCCGATCATCCAACGACTCTACGAGCAGATGATGGAACCGCGCTGGGTCATCTCGATGGGATCATGCGCCAACTCCGGCGGGATGTACGATATCTACAGCGTGGTTCAAGGGGTGGACAAGTTCCTTCCGGTGGACGTGTACGTGCCCGGCTGCCCGCCGCGTCCCGACGCGTTCATGGAAGGGCTCCTGCTGCTCCGGCAAGCGGTGGGCAACGAGAAGCGCCCGTTGAGCTGGGTCGTGGGTCCGCAAGGGGTGTACAGGCCACCCGAGCCATCGATGCGCGATCTGAAGCGACCTGAGAGACAGAAGATGACGGTTCTCCGTCCTCCAGACGAGGTGTAAGCGCAGCACCGGGCAGGGAGGCAAGCCGTTTGCTCCCGCCGGGTACATACGAGTCCTCTTCTCAGAACAGTTTCTCTGACGCCGATGTGAACCGGTTCTTCGAGCAATGAACGATCGTTCAGCCGTTCTATCGCAACTGCAGAACAAGTTTGGGGTGGCGACCTTCACGCTCCAAGCCACCCGGGATGACGTCCCGACGCTGTGGGTGCCGAGGGACAAAGTCCATGACGTTTTGCGCTTCCTGAAAGTCGAAGTAGATCAGCCCTACCGGATGCTGTATGACCTTACTGCCATCGACGAGCGGGTCCGCGCGAACCGCCCGAATCAACCGGACAGCGATTTTACCGTCGTCTATCACCTCCTTTCGTACGAGCGCAATGCCGATGTTCGGCTCAAGTTCGCGCTCAAGGGCGACCACCCGACCATCCGGAGTGTGGTCGATCTCTGGCCTGCAGCCAACTGGTACGAGCGCGAAGTGTGGGATATGTTCGGCGTCATCTTCGAAGGCCATCCTCACCTCCGGCGAATCTTGATGCCGCCCACCTGGAAAGGCCATCCCCTGCGCAAGGACCATCCGGCCCGGGCCACTGAGATGGAACCCTTCCGCCTGCCGGAGGAAAAGGAAATCGCCGAGCAGGAAGCGCTGCAATTCCGTCCGGAGGATTGGGGCATGAAGCGCCAGAGCGAGGATACGGACTTCATATTCCTCAACGTGGGGCCGCAACACCCCGGGACCCACGGTGTGCTGCGCATCGTGCTGCAACTCGACGGTGAGGAGATCGTCGATGCGGTGCCGGATATCGGCTATCACCACCGGGGCGCGGAGAAGATGGGCGAACGGCAGTCCTGGCACACCTACATCCCGTATACCGATCGCGTCGACTACCTGGGTGGGGTGATGAACAACTTCCCCTACGTCATGGCGGTCGAGACGCTGGCGGGCATCGAGGTACCCGACCGGGTCAAGGTGATCCGCATCATGCTGGCAGAACTCTTCCGCATTGCCAGTCACCTGGTCTGGTACGGCACGTTCGCCCAGGATCTGGGGCAACTGTCGCCGGTCTTCTACATGTTTACGGATCGCGAACACGTTTTTCAGATTATCGAAGCGATTTGCGGCTTCCGCATGCATCCGGGCTGGTTCCGGATCGGCGGGGTCGCCCAAGACTTGCCCGGCGGCTGGGACGAATTGGTGCGCGACTTCCTGAACTATTTACCGCCGCGGCTGGACGAGTATGACGACCTGGTCATGGAGAACCGGGTCTTCAAGGCCCGGACCAAGGGTATTGGCAGCTACACGCTCGACGAGGCCATCGAGTGGGGGGTGACCGGACCGAACCTCCGCGCCTGCGGGTTCGAGTGGGACTTCCGCAAGAAGCGGCCGTACTCCGGCTACGACCAGTTGGAGTTCGATATTCCCACAGCCCAACACGGCGATTGCTACGACCGGGCGGTCGTGCGCGTTGCCGAGATGCGGCAGAGCCTGCGGATCATCGAGCAGTGCCTGAACAACATGCCGCCCGGCGCCTACAAATCACTGCATCCCCTGACGACCCCGCCGCTCAAGGAGCGGACCATGTACGACATTGAAACGCTCATCACGCACTTCCTAAATGTGAGTTGGGGGCCTGTCATCCCGCCTGGCGAGGCCATCGCCAGCATTGAGGCGACCAAGGGCAACAACGGCTACTATCTGATCAGCGATGGGGGCACCATGGCGTACCGCACTCGCATCCGCACGCCATCGTTCCCACACTTGCAGACGATCCCCTTACTCAGCCGGGGCTTCATGGTCCCCGACCTGCTGGCGATCCTGGGCAGCCTTGATTTCGTACTGGCCGATGTGGACCGTTGAGGTGGGGTGAATCGAGCGATCAGTGAGGAGAGAGGCATGCTGACCGAAGAAGAGCGCGGCGAGATCGAAGCGGAGTTCCCCCTCTACGCCCAAAAACGGGCCGTGTGCGTCGAGGCGATGAAAGTTGTCCAGCGACACCGGGGCTGGGTCTCCGATGAAAGCCTCAAAGACATCGGCGAACTGCTGGAGATGACGCCGGACGAGCTCGACGCCGTCGCCACGTTCTACAATCTGGTCTTCCGCAAGCCGGTGGGGAAGCATGTGATTCTGATCTGCGACAGCATTACCTGCTGGGTGATGGGCTACGAGCGCCTGCGCCAGCGTCTGACCGATCGCCTCGGCATCCAACTGGGGGAAACCACCGCGGATGGTACCTTTACGCTGCTGCCGATCGTCTGTCTGGGCACGTGCGACCACGCGCCGGCGCTGATGATCGACGAGGACCTTTACCGAGACCTGGAGGACCCCGAGAAGGTCGACGCGATTCTGGCACGATACACGTAGGTGCACATTTCGCACCTGGCGACACAGGGAGAGACGCCGGTGGAACGACCGCTCACGAAGAACATCCGGCCAGGGGAAGAACCCCTGAGTCTGAACGCATACGAGCAGGCGGGTGGGTACCAGGCGGTGCGCAGAGCTCTCCACGGCATGACGCCTGAAGAGGTGACCGATACTGTCAAGGCGTCCAGGCTGCGGGGGCGGGGCGGCGCCGGGTTCCCCACGGGGGTCAAATGGAGCTTCGTGCCCATGGGCAGCGATGCGCCGCACCCCAAGTATTTGATCGCCAATGCCGACGAGATGGAGCCCGGCACGTTCAAGGATCGTTTGCTCCTCGAGGGCGACCCGCACGAACTGATTGAGGGCATGATTGTCAGTGCCTACGCCATCCAGGCCGACGTCGCCTACATTTTCTTGCGCTGGGCCTACAAACTGGCGGCCAAACGGCTGACCAGGGCCATCGCCGAAGCCTACGACAGCGGGTATCTGGGGAAGAATATCCTGGGATCGGGCTACAGTCTGGAGCTTCATCTTCACATCAGCGCCGGTCGCTATATGTGTGGTGAAGAAACCGGACTGCTGAATTCTCTGGAGGGCAAACGAGCCACCCCCCGCGCCAAACCGCCGTACCCCCAGGTCAGCGGGCTCTGGGGGAAACCAACCATCGTCAACAACGTCGAAACGCTCTGCAACGTCCCCCACATCATCAACAACGGAGCTGAATGGTTCAAAGAGTTGAGCCTGACCGAAGACGGCGGGACCAAGATCTACGGGGTGAGCGGCAAGGTCAAGAACCCGGGGGCCTGGGAACTGCCGATTGGCACCCCCATTCGGGAAATTCTGGAAGAGTACGCCGGTGGGATGCGCGAGGGCCTCACATTCCGCGGCCTGCTCCCCGGCGGGGCCTCGACCGATTTCCTGGTTGAGGATCACCTGGATGTAGCGATGGATTACGACTCAGTGCAAAAAGCAGGGAGCCGCATGGGCACCGGCACGATGATCATCCTCGACGATCGGACCTGCCCCGTGGGATTCGTGCGGAACCTGGAGCAGTTCTTCGCCCAGGAATCTTGCGGGTGGTGTACCCCCTGCCGGGAGGGGCTGCCCTGGGCGAGAGACATCCTTCAGGCGCTCGAGGATGGGCAGGGCGCACCGGGGGATCCGGAAATACTGGCTGAATTGAGCCGAGGCTTAGGGCCAGGCCGCACCTTTTGCGCGCTGGCCCCTGGCGCCGTGGAGCCGCTCCAGAGTGCCTTGAAATATTACGCAGAGGACTTTGAGCGGCACATCCTCGAGAAACGTTGTCCCTGGAGATAAGTCATGGCGACGATCTATGTCGATACTGTGGCGCATGAGGTTGAAGACGATCAGAACCTCCTCCACGTGTGCCTATCGTTAGGATTCGACCTGCCCTACTTCTGCTGGCACCCGGCGATGGGCTCGGTGGGCGCCTGCCGACAGTGCATGGTGAAGCAGTTTCGAGACGAGAATGACACGCGCGGCCGACTCGTCATTGCCTGCATGACGCCGGCTACGGACGGGACGCGCATCTCGATCGAGGATCCGGAGGCGCGGGAGTTTCGGGCCGGCGTGATCGAATGGTTGATGCTGAACCACCCCCACGATTGCCCGGTCTGCGACGAGGGCGGCGAATGCCATCTGCAGGACATGACCGTCATGACGGGGCACGACTATCGTCGCTTTCGTTTCAAAAAGCGGACGTACCCCAATCAGTATCTGGGGCCGTTCATCAACCACGAGATGAACCGTTGCATCCAGTGTTACCGTTGCGTCCGCTTCTATCGCGACTATGCCGGCGGGCGCGATTTCGACGTCTTTGCGGCCCACGATCACGTCTACTTCGGCCGCCATGCGGACGGCGTACTGGAAAACGAATTCAGCGGCAACCTGGTCGAGGTGTGCCCCACGGGTGTCTTCACCGATAAAACCCTGAAGCGCCACTACACCCGCAAATGGGACTTGCAGACGGCTCCGTCCGTCTGCGTGCACTGTAGCGTGGGCTGCAACACGATTCCCGGCGAGCGGTACGGTATGCTGCGCCGGATACGCAATCGCTATAACAGCGAGGTCAATGGCTACTTCCTGTGCGATCGCGGTCGCTACGGGTATGAGTTTGTCAACAGCGAGCGACGAATTCGCTCCCCCCTGGTGGCCGGTGTGTCCGAACCGGCCGGCCGCGACGGAAGCGGCCGGCCAGGACGCGCCGGCAGCGAGAACGTGCTGCCCTCCCTGGCCGCCCTGCCGTCCGGCGACGCCAGGGTGATTGGGATCGGGTCACCTCGGGCGTCGCTTGAGGCCAACTTTGCGCTGCGGACGCTGGTCGGGCCGGAGCAGTTTTACCAGGGAATGTCCGAAGCGGAGTCCCACCTGATTGCCGCCGTGCTGGAAATATTGCGGAACGGCCCCGCTCGCTCGCCATCCTTGCATGATGTGGAGCGCGCGGATGCCGTGTTTGTGTTGGGCGAGGACGTCACGAACGTAGCGCCGATGCTGGCGCTGGCGTTACGCCAGGCGGCGCGCCGGCAGCCGATGAGAGCTGCGGCGCCACTGAAGATCCCGCTGTGGGATGATGCGGCGGTGCGAGAGCTGATCCAGAACGAAAAGGGACCGTTCTTCATCGCCGCCCCTTACGGTACGCGGCTCGACGATGTCGCCACCAAGACCTCCTACGCGGCGCCGGATGACCTGGCCCGCCTGGGCTTTGCCGTTGCCTGGGAATTGGGCGCCGGCAAGCCACCGCGGACACGGCTGGCCGACGAGATCCGCTCGGCGGCGGGCGGCCTGGCGGAGAGATTGGGCGCGGAGCCGCCCGAAATGGGCGGCGTGCCGGACGAGGTC
>DOUV01000697.1 GCA_003520455.1 Chloroflexota bacterium
CCAGCCGCGACTTCAGTCGCCCGGCTCTCGCCCGACACCAGGCCGCCGTGACCGATGGTCTGGCAACCGATCCTATACGAGTACGCCGACACGATGGATGAGATCGTACAGGTCGCACGGGAAAAGCGAAAAGGCTTCTGTAGGTTCGATGCGGCTGGTTATCCGTTTCACGCCCGTCAATGACCGCTCGATTTGAGTAAAACGAGTGTATCAAGCGCAAAGGAGATGGCAGATGTCCCAGTTGCTCACGCAGATGGCGGAGGATCTGTACTACGGCGATGAGGAAGCGGTTGCCCGCGCCACTCAAGAGGCCCTCGAAAGCGGCTTGAGCCCCCACGAGATTTTGGCGGACGGCCTGATCGCCGGGATGAACGTTGTCGGCAAGGACTTCCGCGAGTGCAACTTGTTTTTGCCCGAGGTTCTCGCCGCAGCCAAGGCGATGCACGCAGGGATGGCCATCCTACGACCCCTGCTGTCGGCGAGTGACAGCTCCAATACAGGGACGGTGCTGTTGGGGACCGTCAAGGGGGATGTCCATGACATCGGCAAGAACCTGTTGGGGATGATGATGGCAGGCGCCGGGTTTGAGGTGATCGATCTCGGTGTGGACGTGCCGGTTGAGCGCTTCGTCAGCGAGGTAGAGGCCCGGGAGCCGGATATCGTGGGCGTGTCCGCCCTGCTGACCACCACGATGGGCCACATGAAAACGTTGATCACAGCGCTGGAGCAGGCTGGCCTGCGCGAGCGGGTCAAAGTCATGGTCGGCGGAGCGCCGGTGACCGACGCTTACGCCGAGGAGATTGGCGCCGACGGCTTCGCGACCAACGCCTCGGCCGCGGTCGAGAGAGCGAAGGTACTGCTTGGAAGGGGGTGACACCAGGCACCGCGATAGTGCACCGATTCCCTCTGCTGAAGATATTTCGCCGGCGGGTTGCGCAAATCAGCAAGGTTAAAATGTTGCAAGGGCGTTTATTTGTGAGCTTCGCGGAATTCATGGCAGGATGAGCAGTTCATGAGTGTTCATGCTTCAGAAGAGTACGACGGTATCATTCTCGGGTCCGGCCACAACAGTCTGATCCTGCAAGCCTATTTGGGCCAGGCCGGGCTGAAAGTGCTCTGCCTCGAACGGCGAGACACGGCGGGCAGGGGCCTCTCGACCATGGAGGATCCCCGCCATCCAGGGTTCCTCCACAACACCCACTCGTTCTACCATCGCGGCCTCACCCAGATGCCCTGGTACACAGACCTCGAATTGGAGCGCCATGGGGCCGTCTCCCTGGAACCCGATCTCAACGTCGTCCTGCTTCTCAGAAACGGCGAGACACTCGAGTGGTGGACCGACTTCGAGAAGACCGTGGCCTCGTTTGCCCGCTTCAGCCGTAAAGACGCGGCCGCGCTTCGTCGCTGGCGGGACGAGTTCGTGCCCATCGTCGAGCAGATTCTGGCCCCGAGAGCCAATCGCCGCCCATTCCTCCCGGCCGGCGGAGGCGGTTGTTGGAGCAGAGCGCGCTGGGCCGGCGCCTCGTGGAGGTCAGCGCCCTCACGCCGCTGCAATTCGGGCACCAGGAATTCGAGCACCCGGTCGTTCAGGCCGGACTCCTCTTCTTCAACGGCCTTCGAGAAGTCGACCTGCAACGCCCCGGTTTTGGCCACCACATTCCGGCGCTGCTCGCCAGCCCGAGCAAGGCCCAGATGTGCCGGGGCGGCTCCGCGGCGTTGGCGCGGGCCCTGGTCGCGGCGGTCCAGGAAAACGGGGGCGAGATCCGGCTGCAGACCACGCCCCGAAAAATCCTGGTCGAGAACGAGCGGGTCGTGGGAGTCGAAACCACGACCGGCGAGCTGTTTCGGGCGCGCCACTTTGTCGCTTCCGGGCTCAACCCCCAGCAGACGTTCCTCGACCTCCTCGACGAAAGCGTCCTACCGCGGGAATGGCGCGAGACAGCCCGCGCGTTTCAATACAACTTGATCGCGCCCCTCTTCGCGCTCAACCTGAACCTGAGCGAACCAATCGAGTACAAAGCGGCCAGCTATCACCCCCACCTCAAAGATGCCTTCATGGTGATCTTGGGCCTCGAGCACGTGGATTAATTCTCGGAGATCGTCCGGCACCACGAGACGGGAACCATCCCGCCCCCTGTGATGTGGGGCAGTTCGTCAACGATCTTCGATCCGTCGCAGGCCCCTCCGGGCAAGCA
The DNA here is from genome assembly GCA_003520455.1 of Chloroflexota bacterium. Next base: position 2,196 of record DOUV01000697.1, read on the forward strand.
CACGGCTTTTATGTGGGAGAAACTCCTCTACCGCCTCCGCGGCGACCCGGCCAATTGGGACCATGAAAAAGAGTACCACGGCCGCGAGATGCTCGACGTATGGACAGAGTATGCCCCGAACCTCAAGGACGCGGTGCTCGATTCGTTCACGCGCAGCGCTCTGGATACGGAGAGGACGTTCCCCAACATGCAAGGCGGTGATCTGCTTGTTGGCGCCTTCACCAACGACCAGGTTGGATACCATCGCCCCTTCCCCGGGGCCGGCCATTATCGCGGCCATCTCGCCGGGCTCTACCTGTGCGGGACCTCTTCTCACCCGGGCGGCAACATCACGGGATTGCCCGCCTACAACTGCGCCCAGGTGCTCCTGGCCGACCTCGGCCTGCCGGCCCCGTGGGCCCCTCCCCCGGTCATCAACCGACTCAAGCGACGTTGAGGAGAGGCTCACGGCCGCGTGCTCCTCCGCGCGTCCGTGGACGCGCGGTGGCCGGTGGCCACCGGCGACGGGCAACAAACCCCAGACAATCCCAAGAGACCTAAGTCGCAGACGAGCGCTCAGCACGGTGCTATCGTGAGTACTGTCGCCGGGCGCTCTCTGTGAAGCGCCCACCGCACGAACCAGGAAATCAGGAATGGAATCCCTTCCAGTCCCAATCATTATCCAGACGCTCTGCACCCGGTGCGGCCTCTGCGTGGAGCACTGTCCAACCGAGGCCCTTGACCGTGAGTTCGCGAGCGGGTACCCGGTCGTCATCGACCCCGAGGCCTGCGAGTACGAGGGGGCCTGCGAGACGGTCTGCCCAACGGGCGCCATCGAACTGCCATTTCTGATCGAGTTCGCCCCTGAACCACCCCTCATCAAGGATTGAGGAGGCCCCATGAGCCTGTCGATACCGACTGAAGCGGAGATCTACGACACCCTGCGCGACGTCTATGATCCCGAACTGGGGATCAACCTGGTAGATCTCGGCCTGATCTACAGCCTGACCATCGAAGGCGGCATCGTCACCGTCCTGATGACCTTGACGACGCCCGGCTGTCCCCTGCACGAGACCATAGCCGAGGCGGTCGAGGCCGCTATTTGGAGCTCGGTGCCTGGCGTCCAGCGGGTGAATGTCCAACTCGTCTGGTCGCCTCCCTGGAACCCGAACATGATGACCGAGGAAGGCAAAGCCGCCCTGGGCTGGGGGTATTGAGAAGGGTGAATGCTGAACGCTCCGCAGGTGCGAGGCCCGTCCCGACGGGCGTCGCACCGCGTTGCAGGAGACTGGCGTGGCACTCAAAGATATGATCTACCAGACCTTGCGCGGCGTGCCCTATCCGGGCATGACGCGCGGCATCGTCTCGTTCGGCATCGTCGAAGGCGTAGCTGATCACGACGGTCAGGTCGAGGTGCGCCTGGCAATGGCCCACCTGCCCGCCGATGTCCAGGCACAGATCAAGGACGCGCTAAGCACTGCGCTGGTCGCCGTTCCAGGGGTGAAGAAGGTGACCCTGCGGATTGGGGCGCCGGCCTTCGCGAAGAACACACCGAAGCAGAAGGCCGGGCCGCGCCGTCTGGCCGGTGTCGGCGCTGTTATCGCAGTGGGCAGCGGCAAGGGCGGCGTGGGCAAGAGCACTGTCGCCGTGAACCTGGCCGTGGCCCTGCAACAGCGCGGGCAACACATCGGCATCCTCGATGCCGATGTCCATGGGCCGAACGTGCCACGAATGCTGGGCATCCGCGGTCTGCCGCCCAGCCACGGTCAGCGCCTGGCCCCAGCCGAGGCCTACGGGCTCAAGGCCATGAGCCTGGGCCTGATCGCCGGCACCGAGCAGCCGGTCATCTGGCGCGGGCCGATGGTGGACAAGCTCATCCGCGAGTTCTTCGACCGGGTGGCCTGGGGCGACCTGGATATCCTGGTGGTGGACCTGCCGCCGGGCACCGGCGATGCGCAGCTCGCCCTGACCCAACGGATCGAACTCGACGGTGTGGTGATCGTCAGCACACCTCAGGCTGTGGCCCTGGACGATGCCATCCGCGGTCTGCAGATGTTTCGCCAGGTCAACGTGCCCATCCTGGGGCTTGTTGAGAACATGAGCCACTTTGTCTGCCCCAACTGCGGCCACGAGTCGCATCTCTTCGCCGCCCGGACGGTCCGGGCGGCCGCGGCGCGATTGGGAGTCCCGCTACTGGCCGAGATTCCCATTGTGCCGGCCGTGCGCGAGGGAGCCGACGAGGGCCGGCCCGCGGCCGCCGACCCGGCGAGTCTCCCCGGGCTCATCTTCGCGAGTCTGGCCAGTAATGTGCTGGCCCAGCTTGCCCGTGAGGGAGCGACCCAGGCAGCGTCAGGCAAAGTGATGGCTGCGCGATGATCGGCACGGAATCGGGGCTATTGTCGCTCCTTCCCGCTTTCTTCAAAGCATGTGTTCCCTTGAACGACCGGAGGTCGCCCCACTCCCACCCGCTCGGGAAGGGGAGTCTACGGCCAAACAGGCCGCAACCGCACTCTATCACCGCTGCCGCGCGACGGGCCGGCGACTCCCCTTTGCCGGGGAAGAGAACCAGGGGGTGGATAGCCTTCGGGCCATCCCGCCAATCCATGCCGCTCCTTGTTGAGAAGGGAGGCTTCTGATGCACATCACACCACACACGACAATTCACGAGGCGCTGTCCGCCCACCCCGAACTGCTCGAGGTCCTGATCGCTCAGAGCCCCGCCTTCGAGAAACTGCGCAATCCCCTGCTCCGTCGCACGCTCACCCGGTTGACGACGCTCGAGCAGGCGGCGGGCTTTGGGAAAGTCGACCCTCGTCGCCTGGTGCAGGTGCTGAACGAGGCCATCGGCGAGACGCCGGCGCCTGCTGGGGTGGAAGGCACAGTGTCAGCCACCGTGGCCACCGAGGCTCCGGCCTGGCTGGCCGCACCCGTGGCGGTCGAGCTCGATGCACGACCGATTCTTGATCGCGGTGGAGAACCGTTCTCCCAGATCATGGCGGCGGTTCCCCAGGTACCGGAGGGCCAGCAGTTCGTCCTCCGCGCCCGCTTCGAGCCGCTGCCGCTCTACACGGTCCTGGGGAAGCGCGGGTTCCAGCCCTACGCCCGCTGCCTCGCCCCCGACGACTGGGAGGTCCACTTCTACCGCCGTCGATCATCCGCCACCGCTGCGACGACCTCGACCGGGAGCCAGGCGCCCACCCCGGACATCGTCCCGGTCCCTGAGATCCAACCCGTGGCATCCGGGACACTGCAAGCAAGTTCGGAGGATTGGAAAACAGCCGACGCGACCCTCACGATCGACGTGCGCGAGTTGACACCACCCGAACCGATGATGCGCATCCTCGAAGCTGTGGCGGAACTCGAACCCGGCCAGCGCCTGCTGGTGCACCACGCCCGCTACCCGGTTCACCTCATCCCCCGCCTGGAAGCGCTGGGCTGCCGGCACGCGGCCCGCGAGCGCGGAGATGGGGGCGTTGACCTGCTGATTGCGCGCTAGCCGACTGCGAGAGCACTCATGACGACTCGGACCGTGCCGCGCCCCGCGAGCATCCCGGTTCAACCAGGCGGCGGTCTCGCCACCAAGAACGCCCCGGCCCTCGACCTGCCTATGCGCTTCGTGGCCGTCGGGCTCCTCTGGTTGGCGTTGGCGGCGCTGCTCATGCCCTGGGGGCTGGCGTTGCTGGCGATGAGCTTCTACGTGCCCGCTGTGCTCGCCCTGGTGCACATGTTCACCCTGGGGTTCATCGGCAACATCATCATCGGTGCCAGTTACCAGCTCGTGCCGGTGGCCCTCGGTGTGCCACTGCGCTGGCCGCGGCTCGGCCGGCTCACCTGGTGGCTCCTGACACCCGGGGTGGTTGCGCTGGTGCTGGGCCTCTGGCGCAGCGTGCCGCTGCTGCTGGCGCTCGGCGGGACGCTGCTCATCGGCAGTGTGACCCTCTTCGCCACCATCATCGCCGGCACGCTGCGGACCACCGCGCGACCCGACGTGATCGCCTGGCACGTCGGAACAGCGACGGCGGCGCTGGTCATCGCGGCGACGCTGGGCTTGCTGCTGGCCTGCAACAAGTCGGGCGATATCAGCCTGGGCGGAGCGCACTTTCAAATCCTCGCAGCCCACATCACCCTGATGGTCGTTGGCTGGGTAAGTGTGATGATCGCTGGCGTGAGCAGCAAGCTCGTGCCGATGTTCACCCTGACCGAGGACCTGGTGGATCATCGGCTCGCCGGCATGGAGTTGGCGCTGTTGGCGGGAGGCGCGGCAGGGCTGGCCCTCGCCTGGGGGCTTCCGGCCTGGGCGCAGCTCCTGGCCCTTCCGGCCGCTCTGGCGGTCTCCGCGGGCGGTGGGCTCCTTACCGCTCAGTTGCTCAGGCTCTACCGGCGGCGCCGGCGGCGCACCTTCGACATCCACATGCCGTTTACGCTGGCGGCCCTGGCGTTCGGGATGATCGCCGCGCTGTTGCTCGTCGCTGGCGTTGCCCTCGCCCGGCCCTTGGGCGACTGGCTCTGGACGGTAGTCATCTGGCTGGCCCTGGCGGGCTGGGCCGGGACAATGATCCAGGGCCACATGTATAAGATCGCCACCTTCCTGATCTGGCTCCACCGCTATGCCCCCCTCGCCGGCAAGACCCGCCTGCCGCGCCTGGACGATCTGTACAGCCGGCGCCTTGGCCTGGTCGGCGCGGCCCTTTGGGTGGTGGGAGTCGCCGCGGCGGCGCT
>DOUV01000996.1 GCA_003520455.1 Chloroflexota bacterium
TGGGCCGGCACCGGCCATGCAGCGCCAGGCGCAGCCGGGCACGCCGCCGAATCTCGCCCCCCCGCCACTGCCAGCCGAAACGGAGGAGGAACGCCTCAACCGGATGCTGTCTGAGACGGCGCGGGAGGAAGAGGCCCGCCGGGAGATCACGAGGGCCGATCAGCCTGCCCCAGCTCCCACCGTAGCACCGTCAGAAACAAGCCTGGCCGAGGCGGTGCGCCGGATGTTGGCCACGTGCGAGGCGGTGCAGCGCCAGGCCGCCGAGCGCCGCGAAGTGGTACCGCCCGCTGCGGCGCGCGAGCGCCAGGCGGGCCAGGACCCGGTGGCAGCGCTCAAGCAACGGATCGAAGCCTGCCTGGATACCAAAGAGGGGCAGCGGGTACAGGCGATGGCTAAGGAGCTGCTCCTCAGCCGCAAGGGAGCCCCGATCACAGTCTCCGCCTACCTGGCTTCTATCCTGGTGACGGGCCGGGTGCCCTTTATCCCGAGCATTCCCCTTGGCGACGAACTTGAGCTCTCCATCAGCGTCGAGGGCAAGGTCACCCAACCGGCCGGCGGGATGGTGACCCTGAAATTCTCCGGCGTGCCATCCTGGCTCGAATCGGCCGCCAAGGCGGTCGGCCGCGGGGCGGCAACAGTCGGCGGGGCGATCTGGAGTGGGCTCAAGGCGGTCGGCGGGGCGGTCTGGAGCGGGCTGAAGACCGCTGGCAGCGCGATTTGGAGTGGGCTCAAAACGGTCGGCGGGGCGATCTGGAGCGGTGTCAAAGCGGTTGGCGGGGCGATTGCGACAGCCGCCGGGGCAATGTGGACCGGGATCAGGTGGGTCGCTCGCCAGCTGTGGGACAAGGTCACGGGCATCTTCGCACGTATCACCCAGTGGATTGCCCGCTTGCCTGAGCGGGTGGGCCGGTTGCTCCTCGGGCTCTGGGAAGGCGTCAAGAGCCTCAAGCCCTGGTCATTGGATTGGTGGGCCTCCCTCGGCAGAGCGACAACCTGGGTGAATTTCTTGAAGTGGCTGGGCACCCGGCTGATCGATCTTCTCGAAATTGCCGGTGTTGGCGAGATCTACGAAACCGTGGCGGATTTCATCAAGTTCAACACCCGCACTCTGACCGACGCGGAGGTCCGCAAAGCCAGCGCGGTGTTCGGGGATTCGATCAACTACCGCCTGGTACGTGTGGACGAGGCAGCCGTCCTGGGACCGGCGTTCAGCAAACGCGAGTATACCAGTTTTCACACCATCAATGGCTGGGGCCGCATGACCGACGACATTCTGATGCACGAGTTGACCCACGTCTGGCAGTACGAACACGCGGGCGCAATCTACATGCCACAAGCCATTCACGCTCAAATCTGGGGTGCGGGCTACAACTACGGCGGTGCGGCCGGTCTCCAGGCGGCGAAAGCGGCCGGTCAGCGGATCACGGACTTCAACCGCGAGCAACAGGCCCAGATCGTCCAGGACTTCTCCAACATGCGCCAGAGCGATCCCGATATTGCCCTGTATGCCAGTTTTGTGGAGCAGGTGTCGACGCTGACCGCCGCGCAGCTCATCGCCGGCCGTCCGCCGTGATGGCAGCGAGATGGAAATAGGGGTTGTTGTGCGTGAGGCGTGATCTCTGCTGGAATCCACATACATCACGTCCCACGGACCACACTGCTCTTTTCGCAGCTTCTGCAAGAATCAGGAACAGCACATCTTTTAGACAGGTCACGAAATTATGCCGCTACCACTCCCTAATCTGGATGATCGCCGTTGGACAGACCTGGTCGAGGAAGGCCAGGCGCTGATCCCGCTCTACGCACCTGGCTGGACGGATCACAACGTCCACGACCCGGGGATCACGCTGATGGAGCTCCTCGCCTGGATCGCCGAGATGGACCTCTATCAGCTCAACCGCATCCCGGACCGGCACAGGCGCAAGTTCCTGGCCCTGATCGGACTTCGGCCCGCGCCGCCGCGCCCCGCCCGGACGGTGCTGAGTTTTGGACTGCAAGCCGGCGTCTCGCAGCGCTCGCTCCCGGCAACCGTCGAGTTTGAGGGGAACGATCCCTTCGGGCAGCCGACCCGCTTTCGTACCCTGGACGCCGTCACTGTCGTTCAAAATCAGTTGACCGCGATCCAGGTCAAAGACGAACGGGGGGTCCATGACCTGACCGGCCGGTGGCAACGGGGCGAGCGCCTCGCCCTGTTCGGGGATGACCCCCGGCCGGGCACAGCGCTCTACCTGGGGTTCAGCCAGGCGTTGCCGCCGAACGTCCCGGTCAGTCTCTTCTTCACGTTCACGGATCTTCAGGCCGGGGAGGACGAGCGGGGCCGCCTCATTCGGGAGATCAACGCGCTGAGAGCGGCCTGCCGCCCGCCCGAGTCGCTGGTGAGTTGTCCCGAGGGCGCCCGCCCCTCCCCGGGAGAAGGAGAAGTCGTCTCCCTCTCTCACCACTCGGTTCGCACTCGCTGGGAATTCCTGGCCGAGGGAGACCGCTGGCAGGCCCTGGATCCAGAGCAGGGTCAGGTGGAGGATGCCACCCGCCATTTTACGCTCAACGGTCGTGTGCTGCTGGCACTACCGGCGGCCATGCAACCCAGGCAAATCGGGTCGCAGCCCTCGCCCTACTATCTGCGCTGCCGGTTCGTCGACGGGTCCTACGACGCGGCCCCCGTCGTGCGTAGCCTCATCCTGAACGGCGTACTCGCGGAGCAGGCGGTGCCGGCAAGCGTACTGACCTGGCCGATCGTCGTGGGAGCCACAATCGAGGGGGCGGCCTCGCCCGGTGAGATCGTAAACTTCGAGGTCCAGTTCAACCCACAGCGCGAGATCACCCGGCTTCGCTTCCACGACGACGAGAGCGATCGGCCGAGGTTCCGGGTATTGACCTTCGAGCCGCCGGGCACAGACCCCGGAACGTTGAGCATTGAGGCCGTTCGGGTGGGAATCGGCAGCGCGGAGCCGCTGCAGGCCTACAAACTGCGCAATCCGCCGGTTCTTCCCTCGGGATTCCAGCTCGCCACGCTGGAGGACGGCCAGTGGCGCCCGTGGACGCTCCGCCCGGACCTGGACGCCTCCGGCCGGAGCGACGCGCACTTTGTGCTCGACGCCAGCAGCGGAGTCGTGACCTTCGGCGATGGCGAGCGGGGGCGCGTCCCTCCGCAGGGTGCCCTGATCGTGGCGAGGTTCGACACCACTCGGGCCGAGGAGGGCAACCTCGAACAAGCTCGGGTCAACCAACTGGCGGACACCCCGCACAACCGGGCGGTGCTGCCGGACTTTGCCGCGGTCAAAGATCAGCTCGCCGGCATCACCAATGCCCTCCCGGCAGCCGGTGGCGCTGCAGCGGAGACGCTGATCCACGCGGCGGGACACGCGCTGGCCCTGGTCGAGCGAACCGAGCGCGCTGTAACGCTGGCGGACTACGAGCGGCTGGCAAAGGAGACGCCCGGCGTTCGCCTGGCGCGCGCCTCCGCCCGTGCCAACCTGCACCCGGGCTTCCCATGCTTCGTCGCCCACGGGGTCATCACGCTCATCGTGCTCCCGCACCTGCCCGCCGACAAGCCGATGCCGAGCCCGGCGCTCCTGCAGGCCGTGAGAGCCTTCCTTACCCGACGCCGGGTCGTCGGGACGCGGGTCGAGGTGGTCGGGCCGACCTATCTCAAGCTCACCGTTCAGGCCAGGGTCCAGGCCTACGATGGGGTCAATACCGTTGAGGTCCAGCAGAACATCATCGCCGCTTTGAACCACTTCTTCCACCCGCTCTGGGGCGGTCCCAACGAGGATGGCTGGCCCTTCGGACGGGACGTGTACCGGTCGGAGGTTTTGCAGGTAATCGACGAGACGCCAGGCGTGGATCACGTCATCTCGCTGGAGTTGATTCCCGGCGAGGGGACGCCCCAATGCGGCAACGTCTGCCTGGCTCCCACGCAACTGGTGGAAGCCGGTGAACACCAGATCGAGGTCGAACATCCTGCCAATTTGGCCTACTGCCGGCGCAGTGAGGGAAATCATGTCTCATCTTGACCGACTCGCCCTGGAACGGCTGCGATACCGCCAGGGGCAGATGCTCCGCAGCCAGGACTTCCGTGATCAGGTCGCGCTCGAGGCGCAGCTTCGCTGGTGGCACAACCGCGCGCTCCACAACACCTTTGGCATCGCCGAGGGGCTGGAGGTAGCGCTGGACCCGCAAGGCCAGGCGCTGATCGTCTGCCCTGGGCTGGCCTACGACTGCTTCGGCCGGGAGCTGATTTTGCGCCGCGAACAGCGGCTCCGCATCCCGCCGGTCACGCAGCGCATGACACTCCTGGCTCGATACAGGGAAACCGGCAGCTTTCCCCGCAAAGATGAACTGGCGGCGGTCTGCATCCCCGGAAGAAGCCCGCTCCTCGAAGAGCAACCGGAGTTTGTTTGGAAAGCGTCGAACAGTCTCGACATTCGCGACGGAGTACCGCTGGCACAGATCCCGTACGAGACCACTGTGACCCTTGAGCAACTGCCCGCGGAGGTCGCGTCTTCAGGGGCGCTCGAGGGCAACCTCCAGTACGATGGGGATAAGAAGCGACTGATCTTCCGCGGGATCATGACGACCAACGATCGGGATAAGTTGCTCGAACTCTCTTCGGACCAGACCTTCCAACAGGCGGTCCAGGATCTCTACACGCAGTCGCAGATCAGTACGACCGGCCGCCAACTCGCCAGGCCGGAGGCGCGACCCCGTCTCGGCAGTGGGGCCACGATTCCGGGAAGCACGCCCTGGCAGCTCTGGGAGCTGACAATGCTTCAGGGCACCGTGACACTTGGCTTCCAGGTCAAGATCGACACCTCGGCTGCCGGCTTTACCGAAGTCCCTTGCTACTTCGCCTGGCTGCAAGGGCCGCTCTGGAACCCGCGCGACAAGCAACTCCTTCCGGCCCCACTCGAACACATCGACGCGGCCTCCATCAGTGGCTTCACCTTCCGCCTCTTGATGCCGACGATGCCGGTCCTCAGTCTGGGAGAACGGGGAGGCGAGGTGGCCAATGACGATTTCGAGAATCGCTTCCTGGCCTTCGCGCAGAAGCAAAAGCTCTTTGTCTGCTGGTTGGGCATCCAGCCGGGCCCGACGCCAGTATGGAGTTCCACATGTAGTGAGGTGACCCATGAGCATTCTTGACGAGACCGCTTTCATCGAACGACTGCAATTTTTTAACGGCCAGCGACTCTTCGCATCGGACCTCCAGGGCGTCGAGGCGTTCAACCGCGAGATGCGCTGGCTGCACAACAGCAGCCTCCACCAGCCGGGGATCGGGAACGGCTTCGCGGCCTACGGCAAGAAAGGCGATCGCGAGGTCACCATCGGACCGGGCTACGCCATTGACGCCAGGGGCCGCGAGATCGTCCTGACCCAGACGGACATCCAACAGGTTCCGCCGGTTGCCGGCGGGGCCGCCGGCAAGCCGGTGCTCTACGACTTGACTGTCTCGTACCCCGAGGATAGTGATCTGGAAGAGGCTGAGACCCGCGAGGGCGTCTGCCTGCCGCGGGGTGTCATCCGCTTGCGCGAGAAGCCGATCTTCTGCTGGGTCAGGCTCGACAGCAACGGCCAACCGATCGATGGCGGCCTCAAACAGGACGTGCTCACCGGCATGAAGATCGTGCTCGCCCGGGCGGAGGTGCTCAACTGCCAGTTGAACAAGGACCTCTCCGTCGCCCAGCGACGCAGTGCGCGCCCGGCGAAGCAACCGTACATCACGTGTGGCACGGTTGACCCAACCGACTGGGAGGTGTGGCGTATCGCGGAGCCGACCATCTTCACCATCCAGCCAACCGCGATCACACAGGCTCGCCTGGGTGCCTTCATCCTCCCGTGCGGCCTGACCACCGACATCGACACCGCCTCGGCCGGTTTTCTCACCATACCCTGCTACTCCGCCCGGATCGAGGGTCAGCGGCTGAATCTCATCTCGTCGGCCGAGGAGACCCACGTGATCGACGGTCTGGTGAACATTCGCAATCCCACTCCGAAGGGCTTTACGATCGACGTGCTGCTGATCGCGCAGCTCTTCCAGACGGTCGCGGAACCCCGGTTCACGACGCTCGCTGCAATGACTTCGGCGGCAGAAGACGAGGAGGAAGATTTCTGTGCTCAAATCCTGCCGTTCTTCTCGGGCTGGCACGTCGTCTGGATGGGAGTTGAGGGGTAACGATGAACGGAAACGGCGCGGTCAACTTCTTCTATCTCAACCGCGACAACCGCTGGCTCGACTTCCATTGGGTCGGGCTGGAGCTGGACAAGGACGGCACTCTCAGGCTAGAGTCTCTTCCTCTACTGGAGGGTGATCTGCCGCAGGGGCTCGAGGAACTTCCCGCGCCGGCCGGGCCGGCCGGGATTGCCGTGGGTCCCGACGGCGCTATCTATTTCAGCGACCCCGCCGGGCACCGGGTGCTGAGAGTCGATCGCTGCGACCAGAGCCTGGCACCGGTTCCCTGCCTCGGAGGAGAGGGCGAGCGTCCGGCACAGTTCCGCGAGCCTCGCGGCATGCTCTTCCACCCCCTCCGGCGAACGCTGTTCGTGGCCGATAGCGGGAACCACCGAATTCAAATCTTCGATCCCGACTCCTGGCAGCTCGTCGGCATCTGGGGCCAGCCGGACCCCGCCGGCCAGCCCCGCCCCGGCAGCGAACCCGGCCGCTTGAACACCCCCTGGTCGCTGGCCGGTGATTCGATGGGCAATGTCTATGTGGTGGACTCGGGCAACCGGCGGGTCCAGAAATTCGATCGTGGCGGGCGCGTGGTCTCCTCCTTTTGGGAGAATATGCACCGTGAGGCCGGCCTCAGCCAGCCGTCGGAAGTGGCCGTTGGCGTGCACGGCGATGCCGCTGAGATCTACGTCTTCGACCGGGGCCTGCGTACGGTCTTCATCTTTGATGCGGATGGCCACCAGCTGCGGTCCATCAGGGTGGCGAACCTGGCACAGCCGATGGGACTCGCGGTTGGGAAGCACGGCCTCTACATCGGTGATAATACCCGGCGCCTCCTGCTGAAGTACAAGCGGGCCCTCAGTTTTCCCGAGGACCGCTGGTTTGTCGGCGAGGCGCACCGCTACGAGGGGCCGGTGGCCGCGCTGGCGCTGGACGGTGGCGGGGGTCTCCTGGTCCATACCGGCACCGGCCGGATCCCGATTCGTCTGGCACTGCGGGGCGCGTACGCCAGGAAAGGGCTCCTCTGGGCGAGGCAGCCGGTCTGCAACAAAAGCACACACCTCGAGCAGTGGCACCGGCTGGAAGCCTCACTCGCCCCACTCTCGTCGGGGGCTCACTTCCACCTGTTCGTGCACACGGCCCAAAATGCGGCCGACACCCCCGACAGCCCGGCCATCACCGGCTCCTTTGCCGACCCGCGTTGGAGCCAGCCGCCGCTGCCGGCCGATGTTACCGAGGGGCTGATTCCAGGCGCGCCTCAAGATTACGCCTGGACCGGTGCCGAGTTCAGCAGCGAGGGATTGGCCAGCCCGGTGCTCTCGCAGATCAGAATCGATTTCGATCACCAGACCTACCTTCAATATCTGCCGGCCATCTATCAGGAGGACGCCGGGGCTCGGCACTTCCTGGCCCGCTTCCTCACCCTCTTCGAGAGTCTCTTCGACGATGTGGAGACGCGCATTGATGACCTCGCGCGGCTCTTCGACCCCGAGGCGGCGCCGGCCGCGTTCCTCGCCTGGCTGGCAGGCTGGCTGGCGCTGGACGTGCGGGAGGAATGGGATGAAGCCCAGAAGCGCCAGGCCATCGCCACGGCCTTTGCCATGTACGCCCGGCGCGGCACCGCTGAGGGGCTCCGTATGGCGGTGCGCCGTTTCGTGGGGGTTGACATCCATATCGAGGAGCCAATCCTCCAGATGGCCTGGTGGTCGCTCCCGCCCGATGAGGGTGCCTCCGCGCTCGATGCCCAGAATGGGGTCCTCGGGTTCACCACCATGTTGGCCCCGGTGGAGGCTCAGGGCGCAGTGGTCGGCAGCACGGCAGTGCTGGATCACTCCCACCTGATTCGACAAGAGGAATTCGGGGCCCCGCTCTTTGAGGACACGGCCCACCAGTTCAGCGTGCAGTTATACCGGGGGCCATCCTACAGCGAGCAAAAGCGAAACGAGGTGCAAGCTCTCCTGATCCGTGAGAAACCGGCCCACACGACCTACCACCTTTGCATCGTCGAGCCACACATGCGGGTCGGTTTCCAGGCCCGGATCGGAGTTGATAGCATTGTCGCCGGCCCGCCCCCAGCGACGACCCTGGGTCAGGTGCCATCGTTCGGGCCAGCGTTGGTCCTGGGGGGAGAGCCCGCAGGCCAAATCGGCGGCCTGAGCCAGGTTGGACGGACAACCCGTTTGGGGATAGGGACGGTCGAAGGCTGAGCGCAATCACTTCTTCATTCGAGGAGGAACCATGCACGAAACAACAATGGCAACGATGCAGTCGGCCGGCCTGAGGACACCGGTACGGAACCGCTATTTCTACGGCAAACTGCTGGATGTCTACCACTTCGAGCTCGAGACCAACTACCTCAACGCCAAACGCTGGTTGTTGAACCGTCTGGTTTCGGGCTACGGCGTCGTCTGCGGGCTGGATGTGCTCCCGGGACGAGAGGGCAACCAGATCCTGATCACGCCGGGGGTCGCCATCGACAAATGGGGCCGCGAGATCATCGTCCCCAGGCAGATCGGGCCGATCACGATTCCGCCCGAGCTCATGCCTCGCCCGGCCGGCCAGTACGAGGAGCAGGCGAGGCATTTGCAGCAGGAGCGGGAAGAAGAGGGCTGCGTGCAGGTGCTGATCTGCTATCACGAGTGCGAGAGCGATCCCGTCCCGGTTCTGGTCGGCGACTGCAACACCTCGGAGCCGTGCGCGCCGAGCACGATTCGCGAGCAGTACCGGGTCGAGTTCAAAGAGGGCTGCGCCGAGCCCTACCACGCCGAGTGCCGGATTCCGGATGTCATTTCGGGCGGCCGGATCGACTATGAGGCCCTCGCAAAGTGGGTGAGCCTGCCGTGCCCGGAGCCCCCACGGGACCCGTGTATTCTCCTCGCCAACGTCCGCCTGCCGGACGCCGAGGAGGGCCATCACTGCAACCCGGATAACATCGATATCACCGTTCGCCCGATTGTCTACAGCAATGACCTTCTGTTCGAGCTGCTCCTCGCCCTGTCCCCCGAGGGATCACGACAGCGGCAACAGTGGAAGTGACCACCGTACACGAGGTGAAACATGAAGAACCCAACCAGTTGGTACGAAGAGTCGTGCGCCCCCGGCAACCTGTGCGATACCGGCCTGATCGAGCGGCCGCGTTACTTCCCCAGGCAACTCATCACGCCGGTCGAGATGACCCTCGAGCAACAATATTTTCGCGACAAGCTCCGCCGGCACAACCGGCTCCTGCATGGCTGGGGCGTGGTCTGCGGTGCGCTGGTCTGCCCCATCGCCGGACAAGACGGCCTGGAGCCCTGGAAGGTCGTGGTGCAACCCGGCTACGTCCTCGGTCCGTACGGCGATGAGATCGTCATCGACGGCGAGCGCGTGGTTGATCTGCGCACGAGCGGGGTCACTGGCATGACGGGAGAGCCGGGCCGAGAGTTCGTCGATCCATGGTGCAGCCAGGTGTTCGTGGAACGGCGTGAGGGTCCGCTTTACGTGGCCGTCAAGTATAAAGAGGTCATGACCCGGCCTGTCCGCGTCCAACCGGTTGGCTGCGGCTGCGACGACACCCAGTGTGAGTACTCCCGCTGGCAGGATGGTTACGAGATTAAAGTCTTGGACCAGTGCCCGGACTCGCACAAAATGGCCACGAAACAACAGCGGACCTCCTCGCCGCGTGAAGACAGGGCGATCGTCGAGCGGCTGCGGCCCGGCGAGATCGAAGTCCAGCGCCGGCTGCCACTGGTCGATTGCCCGCCCTGCCCATCCGATCCCTGGGTTGTCCTGGCCATGGTGCAGCTCGGCGAGAACGGGAATATTGAGGCAATCGACAACTGCGCCTGCCGTCGCATCGTCCTGAGCCCTGCGCTGTATTGGGGGGTCTGCGAGGGGGGCTTGCTGAAGATCCAGGCCGTCGATCCGGAGACGCTCCAACAGGGCGCCAGGGACGTGATCATCAAGGTCGTCGGAGAGAACTTCGGCACCGAGCCGGAGGCAAACCTGGGACGCGGCGTGACGGTCAAGAACGTCGACGGAGTCGATGAGCACACCCTCGAGGTAACGGTGGACGTGGCCGATAATGCCCCACTCGGCCCCCACACGCTGACGATCACGAACGAGAATTGCAGCGTCGGCACGAAGACCGTGACCGTCGCCGCCCGCCAGGAAGCCCAGCCTCCCGGCGAGGCCCCGGCTCCAGAACGGCCGGCGCGGAGAAGAAGCCGTCGGAGGAGTGAAGAAGAACCAGAATAA
The DNA here is from genome assembly GCA_003520455.1 of Chloroflexota bacterium. The sequence goes on from DOUV01000996.1 coordinate 10,406, forward strand.
CGAACTGGTCTCGCCGGAGGGGCGAGGCAGAGGCGACGCTCGCTGCCACTGCGAAGGATCGCCTCTCCCGCCTGCCTTACCCCTCCGGCCATCCATGGTTCAGCCGCGCTCGTTGCCATCTCCTCGCACTCCAACGGCTGCCAACCGCAGGAGCGACCCCCCGATGCTCCATGGGCCCGGCACTAGACCCGGCCCTGCTGGCCATGCGATCGCGAGGCGCTCCAGGAAAAGGGGTTGTACGCCCTATTTTCCGTCCGCCTCAATAGCCACCGCGTAGTCGCGGCCCTCCCAGCGGTCCTGATTCAGCCACCGGAAGGTAAACCGCACCGGGGCGCGCTGTTGGACCTCAACTGGAATGTCCACCCACTTGATCTTCAATCCTGTTGACGCCGAGCGTGTGTCCAGAGCGGCTCGCGACCGGGACCACCAGGGGCTATCCGCTCGCATGATTCTTCGGCGTTCAAGGAGCTACCCCTCATCAAGCCGTGCTCATGGTACTCCCTTGCCAGCCAGAGAGTGCGGGCCCGCGCCCGCCTACGACCCTGCCTCCTTGCGCTCTGCCTGGCCGGTCCACTGCATAAACTCCGTGGCCGCGTTGAGCAACTCGGCAACACCGACCGAGCTCATGACCGCCAGGAAGGTGCGGGTTGGGCGGGGCGCAAGATTGAGTCCGTACACGAGGGCTGCGGCGATCCAGGTGCCGGCGCAGATAGGGCAGGAGACAAGCTCGCCAAGGGCTCGCTGTACGCCCATTCCTTCCGGCACCACAGTCTTGCCGGCGCCGGTCTGGTCTTGTATGGTCTCTGTAAAGGGCGCTCGGTAGGTCTCAGCGACTTTGTCGTAGGCGGTCAGACGGCCGAGCCGGTAGGTCGCGAACCCAAGCTGCACGAGATCCAAGGGCTGAAGCTGCAAGTCTTCGCGCTCGCGGCGCAGGCGTAGCGTGAAGGCGCCGAAGATCGCAAGAAAGATAGCACTCAATGTCGTGTAGGTAGCGCGGCGCTCCACCCGCTCCACCATCCTGGCGTGCCTGGAAGACATCGGTTACCTCCTTAGTCACGGGTAGCAACAATAGCAAGAGTAGCCGTAGCGATCTATCCGCTCGGTGGGTCCGGTGACCAAACCCATCCCGACGAAACATAATGTTTCCTTCATCGCCGGGCCAATCATGAGGACCGAGAGAGTGGCCGAGGTCAGACACAACGTGCACCAGGCATTGAAGAGCACCGGTTGGAACATGACCGGCGTGATGCTCACGGCGCCAGGCGAGCGGGATGCACCTGTCAGCGATGGCTCCCTCCGCCCTGGCCTTCAGTCCCGGCTGAGGAAGGCGGCAACAGCCAGACCGGCAAGCCCTACACTGGCGAGAGCGAGCCAGCCGCGGTGCATGTCCGCCCAAAGTTGCAAGCTTTGGGCATGCGCCCGGCCGTCAAAGTCGCCGTGCGCACCAAAATCGCCCGGCACCGGCTCCCACAGGTTGTTCTGACGGTTCGGATCGACCGGCCCGTCGTACTGCTGAGCTTTGTAGCCTGTGCGGGCCAGATAGTGATCGAGCAGCCCGGGGACGAACTTGTTCGCCACCAGGGCTTGCACCGTCGAAAAGCCCACCCACCATTCGCGGCGGTCGTGGTGCGCCGCCCGGTAGATCGCCTCGGCGGCCACCTCCGGCTGATAGATCGGTGGGACCGGTTGCGGCTTGTGGGGGAGACGCGTCTTGACCCAATCGAACTGGGGCGTGTTAAGCGCCGGCATCTGGACCATGGTAATCCGAACGTTGCTGTGGTCGTGGAGGAGCTCGCAGCGGACCGACTCAGTGAAGCCCTGAATGGCGTGCTTGGCGCCGCAGTAGGCCGACTGCAACGGGATACCCCGGTAGGCAAGGGCCGAGCCGACCTGGACGATCGTGCCCCGGTCGCGCGGAAGCATTCGCTTGAGCGCGGCCAGCGTCCCGTATACATAGCCGAGATAGGTCACCTCGGTCACGCGCTGGTACTCCTCCGGTCTCATCTTCTTCGCCGGTGAGAAGACCGACACCATCGCATCGTTGATCCAGATGTCGATCGGGCCCAGCTCTTCCTCGACCGCGTCGGCGGCCGCCTCGACCTGCTCGGGGTCGGCCACATCCGTCGGCAGCACGAGGGCCTTGCCGCCCGCGGCTTCAACGTCGCGCCGGGCGCCCTCCAG
>DOUV01000990.1 GCA_003520455.1 Chloroflexota bacterium
ACCGACCTCGACACCCGAACCACCCCCCACCCCGTTGCCGCCTGGATTGCTCCCGCCGCTGGCCACCCCCACGGCGCTCACTGCGGCGCCGCAGGCTGCCTGGCCATTCGGGCCGCACCGCGAGGGCACTTCGCTGCCGATTCCGCCCAACCTGGTCAGTGTAGCTCTCTTGGGTGCTGAGGGCCAGAGTCAATGGCGCACCGATAGCATCATGCTGGTGATGCTCAATCCCGATACGCAGCGAGTCGGCATCATCAGCCTGCCACGTGATAGCTGGGTGACGATCCCGGGCTACGGCCACAACCGCATCAACACGGTGGACTACCTCGGGGAGAGCACCAGGTACCCCGGTGGTGGCCCCGCTCTCCTCAAGCGCACGCTCTGGGAAAATTTCGGCCTGCCGATGCACTACTACGCCCGTGTGCACTTCGGCGGTTTCATCCAAATCATCGACACGCTCGGTGGTGTGGACGTCACCGTGGACTGCGAGATTGCCGACATCTTCCCGCATCCCACCAAACCGGGCCAACTGGTCCACATGGATCTCTACCCGGGCGTCAACCACCTCGATGGCACGATGGCGCTGCTCTACTCACGCTCGCGCTTGAGCACGAGCGATTTCGATCGTGCTCGCCGCCAACAGAGCGTGATGAAGGGGCTCTACCAGCAGGCGCGCCGCACCGACACAATCAGCCGCATTCCGCAGCTCTACCAGGATCTGAGAGAGACTGTCCAGACGGATCTCAGCCTGACCGACATCGTGGCGTTGGCTCGCCATGGCCTGGCGGTGGAACCGGAAAACGTGGACGCCATCGTCATCAACCACAAGTTGATGCGCGACTGGATCACGCCGCAGAGCGCCATGGTCCTGTTGCCCAACGAACAATTACTCCAACAGACGCTGACCGACTTCTTCAACCGGCTCAACCTGCCCCCTGCCAGGTCCCTGGCCGAGGCCGCTCAAGTAGTGATCGAGAACCAGACCAACTACCCGAATTGGGCTGAGGTTGCCAGTAGTCGTGTTGCCTGGGCTGGCGGTTCTGTGAACGCGGTTGAGAGCAAGCCGACCCCCGGTAGCAAGACCCAGATCATTGCCTATATCTCCGGCAAAAGCGACACACTCACGGCGCTGGCCGAGGCCTTCGGCCTCGACACTGCCAGCATCGTCGCTGGAGACCCCAATGGCTCCGAACGGACCCATGGGGAGGACATTCGCATCATCCTTGGGTACGACTTCCAGGTCTGCCGCCGCTAACGGCAGCGGCACTCGCCGCCGGTGCGAACGCCGACGACAGCTCGCATCGCTCCAAGATCCGCCAAACCTGATCCCAATGCAAGAACGGCCCCACCAGAGATCTGGCGGGGCCGTGTTGTTGAGGGAGTTGGTGCTCAAGGCGCGTAGGTGCTGCTGCTCGCGGGGGCCACCTTGTTGACCGGCCGGAAGTTGATGTAGACCGTGCACTGACCATCCACCCAGAAGTCCACTCGCGCCAGGCCCTGGGCGATCGCGGCATAGTGCCCGGCTTTCAAGGGGGCCAGTTCCGCGCCGAACTCACCCAGCTCCGGCTTCGTCCCTGTCATAAGCCAGGCGACAAAGGTGCTATCCTGCACTGGGATCGCGAAGACGTCGACTGGCTGTCCCTTTCGTCCTTCCACTGTGACGCGCAAGATTGACCGGAACTCGCGGGTGTCCTTGGTTCCGCAATCAGACTTCACAACCTCGCCGATCCAGGTTGTTACGACAGTCGGCGCACCGGGCTGCGGTGCATATGGCTGCGGCTGATAGGGCTGTGGCTGATACGGTTGTGGCCGGTTCGGTTGCGGCCGGTACGGTTGTGGCTGGCTGGGTTGCGGTTGGTAGTTCTGAGCCGGCGGCCTGTAACCGGGGATCAGGAGCTGCTGCCCCGGGTAGATCCAGGTGGTGTTTGAGAGATTATTGGCTTGCGCAATGGTCCAGGCGGTCGTGTTGTAGCGTTGGGCGATGTAGGCCAGTGTCTCTCCCGGCCGCACGATGTGGTAGTAGCCGCGGGCAGGCGGTGGCGTATAGGTCGGCGGCGCGGGAGCAAAGGCGCCACCGGGGATCAGCAGCCGCTGTCCCACGTAGACCCACGACCCTGGTAGAAGGTTGTTGACTTGAGCGAGGGCGCCGACGCTCACACCGTGGGAGTAAGCAATCCCGGTAAGTGTGTCGCCTGCCTTGACGGTGTAGTAGACTGCGCCTTGAGACGGCGATGGGGGTGGGGCGGGGCGCGAACCAGGACCTGGTATGACCATCTGCTGCCCTATGTAGACGAACGCACTCCTGGAAATGCCATTCGCGGCGGCGAGCGCATCCACCGAAACTCCGAAGCGTCGCGCAATCCCGTAGAGCGTATCACCGGCTCGAACCACATAGCTGCCGCTGCTTGAGGGAGTGCTGGTGCTGCCCGTGGGAATCAGCAGTGTCTGTCCGGCATAGATCGTGGCGTTGGGCAGACCGTTTGCCCGCATGATCGCTTCGACGGTTGTGCCGTAGCGACTTGCGATGCTGTACAGGGTGTCGCCCGGCTTGACCGTATAGGTTTGACCGGAGAGGGCATGGGCGGGCATGGCTGGCAGCAGCACTGTCAGAGTGATCAACAGTGCGGCCAACCCGGCGGATATGAGGCGTGAGCGAAGGGTCATGTTGTCCCATCCCTTCTCAAATGAGCATAAGAGGCCTTTTCCTATCTTATCCCAGCATCCCGTGTTTGTCAATAGAAAATAACCATCTATAGTGATGTTTACGGTCATCAATTGATGATGACAGGGTACAACATCTCGGACAAGAGCTATCTCCTGTTGCCGACGCGCAAAAACGTGTCAATTCCCGTTGTCAGGAAGATGGGCACGCTTAGCATCTGAGAACGAACGGCGGCTCCTCCAAAGCGGGAGGATTCGACCTCGCGCCGGACAGGCGGGCAGCTTTCGTGCTCCCGCGATCCCACAGCGCCGTTCAGTTGTGAGTCTCATGCGCGAGTCACTGCGTGAGCGCTGCCTTTCGAGAGAATAGGACCAGATTCTCTTGCATCCCGCGCCAGTGCCCTTCCGACTCGATTGCAGCGACCGAGGGGACAAAACAGGTCTTCCCCTCCTGAGCGATGCGGCGTTGTTTGGTGCGTGTTCACCTGGTGACAGCCCAGAATTACAAATTGCAGTCCTCTTTGCTCTCCAAGCGGCATGCTTCTTGCTCGATTGAGATGGTCATGCTCACCCGCAATCGCCGGCAGCAATTGGTTAGGCTTGGGACCTCATACCGATCGCTTGGGTGAGCCTGTTCTGTGCTGGAGATTCCCCTGGTAAAGCACCGTGGGAAAGGAGGGTCTCACAGCGGCTGCCAGAACTCGAATGGCGGAGGGACACATCAGGGCTGTCCAGGAACCACGCCCGCCTCATCACCGGCGCCGGGCAGAGTTTCCTTGTGGCGAAGGCCCGCGACATTACCCCCCGCCAGTTGACCGGGCACCACTGGGTATTCCCACGTACACGGTCTCCTCTACAGCCGAGCGACAGCCGGATTGCGTCGCCGGGGTCCCATCTGCACTGGCGCGAGAGAAGGGCATGAGTAACCTCCACGGAGTGGTCATTGGAATCACTCATGGAGAGACCGGAACGATCACTCTCGTGGCCAGGCGCCTGCGACTTATCGATCTCTAAGATGAAGGGTGTCCATCCAATCAGGAGACGTTCGCGCTTCATTGGGAAAGACTTCGCCATTTGTGCGGCCGTTTCCGTGGCCGTCTCATCGACCTGCCTCAGTACGATACCCATCCTGATGAGGGAAAGGACCTATCTGCGTGGCTCCACATGACGCGATTGTGATCGGAGCAGGGCACAACGGGTTCGTCGCTGTACACTCGCTGGCCTGGGCGGGCTGGAAGACCCTCGTGCTCGAGCGGAACGAGTCGATAGGGGGCGCGATCATGCGCGCCGGGATCGAACTCCCCGGTTTCATCCACCACCGCTCCTCGACCAACCAGAATCTCTTTCTCGCGTCGCCGGAGGCGGCCACTGGGGGAGCAGCCCGGCGGTTGCCTGTCCTGGCCGGTCAGGCCAGGGAAACCGCGGCTGGAGGCCTGCGG
>DOUV01000274.1 GCA_003520455.1 Chloroflexota bacterium
AGCATCGCGCGGACCTCGGCCTGGGCGGGCGGTGGGGTCTGGGCACGGGCCAGCCAGTCGTCGAGGTCGTGGTGCCTGGGGAAGTACTCGTACCCGAGCGGGGGGAGGCCGGCCGCATAGAACATCGCCAGCCAGGTGTCGGCCGGGAGGGTGCGCTGGTGGGTTAGATCGCGCCGGGTTTCGAGCTGGTTGAGAAAGGCCGCCAGTTCCGGATCGGATGGGGCAACACTATCGACGAGCAGGAAGCGCCCGCCCGGCCGCAAGACGCGCGCCACTCGTCATTGAGCCCTCGGGCGACGAGGCCTGGGCGCGAGGGGCGGCGTGCGTGGTCCTGGGCGAACTGTTCAAGCCGCCGGTCCACAAGCGGGAAGAGGTCGACCTGATGGCGGGGATCGCCTGACAACGCTCTTTTTTTCTCGAACTTATTTCACGCGACGAAACAAGATCGAAGGAGGGTGGATGGCCGGCGAGACGGGGCTCCGCAAATACATCTGGGTCTGTATCTTCCTCCTTCCCAGTCTGGGCGGGCTAACACTGTTCACCCTCAGCCCGATTCTGGCGTCGCTGGGCTTAACCTTCTACGAGTGGGACCTGCTCACGCCACCGCGGTTCGTGGGCCTGGGCAACTTCCAACGCCTGATCCACGATCGAATCTTTTGGGCGGCGCTGGCTCACACCCTTGCCTTCATCTCCGGCTACATTCCCCTGGTCCTGGTCATTGCGCTGGGTGTGGCTGTGTTACTCAACCAGAAATTCAAAGGGGTGATCCTGTTTCGGGCCGCCTTTTTCATCCCAGTGGTTTCCGCCTGGGTGGCCGTCGCGCTGCTGTGGCAGTGGATCTTCAATCCCAAATTCGGTCTCCGACACCTACCGGCATTTTGCCCGGCTTCGGATGCGCCTGCTGCCGTACATCGAGGCCGAGGCCGCCCACTGCGCCGCCACCGGCGAGCCGCTCATGCGGCCCTTCTTTTTGGACTGGCCCGACGACCGGGAAGCCTGGGAGATCAGCGATCAGTACTGCTTCGGGCGAGCCTTGCTGGTCGCGCCAGTTGTCGAACCGGGAAGCACCCACAGGTGGCTCTATCTGCCGGCGGGCGAGTGGGAAGACCTTTGGGACGGAACGCGCCTGGACGGCAGCCGGTGGATTTCGCGCCCGGCTCCCATCGACGTGATCCCAGTCTACCGTCGAGTGGGCGCATCCTGGCCGAACCTGAGCATCTAACCGCTTCACGGTCTGGAGCTTCAGGAGCTTTTATGACGACGAACCTCTTCGATCACAGCCTCCGCACCATCGCCCAACACCAGGCTGCCACCGGCGCCTACGTCGCCTGCCCCAACTTTCCCACCTACCGCTACTCCTGGTTTCGCGACGGCGCCCTCATCGCCTACGCCATGGATATCGCCGGGCAACACCAAAGCGCCCGGCGCTTCCATGACTGGGCCGCGCGGGCCGTCCACCGTCACGCGGCCGAGGCCGAACGAGCGATCGAAAAGGCCGGCCAGGGGGAATTGCTCGGAGAGGACTATCTGCACGCGCGCTACACACTCGACGGGGAGGCGGCGGCCGAGAAATGGACCAACTTCCAACTTGACGGCCTCGGTACCTGGCTGTGGGCACTCGCCGAGCACCAACGCCGTACGACCGCCGCGCTCCCATCTGAAACCGAGGAAACCATCGAGCTGACCGCGCGCTACCTGAGCGCCCTCTGGCGCCGGCCCTGCTACGACCTGTGGGAAGAACATCCCCACCTTTTGCACCCCTACACCCTGGCTGCCATCTCCGCTGGCCTGCACGCGGCGGCGGAACTCCTGCCCACCGGGGGGCAACCGCTCACCACGGTTGCAAGCGACATCAAAGCCTTCCTTCTCAGTCACGGCCTCCGGAACGGCCACCTCATCAAATCGTTCGCCCCGCCCGACGATCCCAGCCGTTCATCCGTTGATCCGTTGCCGGGCGCAGCCCCATCCGTTGACGCCAGTCTGCTCGGCGTTGCGACACCCTACCGGCTTCTCGCCCCGAACGATCCCATCATGCAGGCGACTGTCGCCCGCATCGAGGCCGATTTGCGCTGCCCCGGCAGCGGGGCCCACCGTTACCGCGCCGATACCTACTACGGTGGTGGCGAGTGGCTCTTGCTCGCGGCCTGGCTGGGCTGGTACTACGTCGAGGTGCGCGCTCTTGAACGAGCCCGGGAACTCTTGCGCTGGGTCGAGGCGCAGGCCAATGCGCGCGGCGATCTCCCCGAGCAAGTCTGCGACCATCTGCTGGCGCCCGCCTTCTACCCGCAGTGGAAGGCCCGCTGGGGTCCAGTGGCGACTCCGCTGCTCTGGTCCCACGCTCTGTATCTGATTCTTCACACGGCCCTGCGTCGCGGAGACTGAGCGGCTCGAGGACCGGCCTCACACAGCGCCTCGAGCACCTTCATGGACTGGGGTCCGGCGGCGCATCCGCGCTCTCCTGCCTGAGAAGTACCTTGTCCACCCGTCGCCCATCCATGTCCACGACCTCGAACAGGAGCGATCCCCACACGGCCGTCTCACCGACCTCCGGAATGTGCCCGAGCGCGACCAGCAAGAAGCCGGCGAGTGTGTCATAGCTGAGCTCGTTGCGCTCCGGCCACTCCAGTTCGATGCCAAGCTCCCGCTCCAAGAACTCATCCAGGTCATTCAGGACGATGCTGCCATCCACCAACCAGGCACCATCCCCGCGCGCCGTGATTGGGACCTCGTACACCTGGTACTCGTCCACGATGTCGCCGACCAACTCCTCAAGCACATCCTCCAACGTTACCAACCCGCTTGTCGAGCCAAATTCGTCAAAGACGATCGCCAGGTGCGTTCGCTCTGCCTGAAAACGCGGGAGGAGGTCGGCGACTGATATACCCTCGGGGATCAGGAGCGCAGGGCGAACCAGGGGGGCGAGCTCGAGCGGCTCGCCCGACAGACTCTGGGTGAGGATATCTTTGACGTGCACAAAGCCAGAAGCATCATCCAAACCCTCCTGGTAGGCGGGGTAGCGCGAGAACGAGTTGGCCTGCAGGATTGCCAGGATCTCCTCGGGCGCGGCATTCAGCGCCAATGCCACGACGTCCCGGCGCGGGGTCATAATCTGGCGAACCGTGCGCTCCCCGAAGTGGAGCGCCTCGCTGACCAGTTGCTGCTCGCCCGCCTCGAAGAGGCCCTCCGCCGCGCCTCTGCGGATCAGGGCCTCGATCTCCTCCGGCGTCACTGAAGGTCCGCCCTTTTCCTGGGTGCCAAACACCGTCAGCACGAGAGTAGTCGAGAACGAAAGAAACCGAATGATCGGCTGCGCCGCTCTGGCAAGCCGGGCAAGAGGACCGGCGACGCGCCGCGCTGTGGTTTCGGCGTTGCGTAGCGCCAATTGCTTCGGTACCAGCTCGCCGAAAACGAGTGACAGGTAGGTGATGAGCGCGACCACGATGAGGAGTGCCAGGGAGTCGGCCGTCGCGAGGGTCAACGGGAGCGGGAGCGCCAGGAGCCAGGTGACCAGGGCCTTCGCGACCGTGGCACCGCCGAAGGCCGCAGCGAATGTCCCGATCAGGGTGATCCCGACCTGAACTGTCGCCAGGAAGTCGCCCGAGTGCTCCAGGAGCTGAAGCACCAACGCTGCGCGGTGATCGCCCTCCTCGGCCGCCGCCTCCAGGCGCGGGCGCCGCACCGACACCAGCGCCATCTCCGCACCTGCGAAGAAGCCATTGGCCAGAATCAGGGCGAAGATGACGAGAATCTCGATCAAGACCTGGTTGATCATCTGCGTCCGTTCCTCCCGAATGCCGGCCGACGGAGCGAGGGCGTTGTTCGACCCTCACCGTTTCACCGGCCGCAAGGCTGCAAGCAGTGTCGTGAAGGCGCCGGCCTCGTCCAGAACCCCCGCGCGCACGAAGAGCTGGTAGCTCGCCCCGAACGGCGACTCCATCCAGGCGGCCATCCACCCACCCAGTCTGGGCCCGCCCTGCCGGCCGAGCCAGCCCCGCCGCCCCCGAACAACCT
>DOUV01000278.1:0-306 GCA_003520455.1 Chloroflexota bacterium
GGCCGGGCGTGCCCCTCCGGGCACGCTGGGGGCGGACGCATGTGGAACGGGGCAACCTCGCCCTCCAAGCCGATATTCCGTCCGCAATTCGACCTGCTACGTACGTCCTGTCACTGACAGGACGTAGGGAGGGGAACAGCCGTGTGCCGCCTGGATTGAGGCCGGCCTCTCTGGGAGCGCGGGCGTCCCGCCCGCTAGCGCGCCACTGAGAGCGCGGCCCGGACACCTACCGGCCGGGCACGCCCCCACCGCAGAACTCCTGCTACTTTCAGGAGTTCCGCGCTAGGTTGAGCCGCGAAAGAGATA
>DOUV01000278.1:392-2755 GCA_003520455.1 Chloroflexota bacterium
AGCCAAATGCCTCTTCTTTGAGCCATCAACCTTGAATCACCACCTCGCCCCGCGGAACTCCTGTTACTCTATTGTCAGAGCGGCGTGTACGCGCCACTTTGACAGAAATATGAACCCATCTTCCTGAGCGCCGCCCGGGAGGCGCAGCACCCGACCCGCCGGGTCCAGGCAGCCAGATCAGACGGATCAAATTCACCTCGGACGACCGGTTCTCCCCCAGTCCAGGATCAGCGATCCACTCCACAATAGAGTGGGCCGAGTGGTGCGGCGCCCCCGCGCCAACGTCCTTTCCTATGATTGGAAACGGCCCTTTCCGCTTTGAGCGACCGCGCAGGTGGGCGCTTTCACCTGTTGATCGCGCTCATCACGCCGCGGCATAGTACCTTTGGGGAGTGTCAGGCTGGATCACCTTTTGTGTATAGTATCCTTGGGCCTTGTCGGCTCACGTCACCCTGCATCCTGCTCCGCCGGTGAGGCCCACTTCGGTTTCCGGCAGGGTTCCGTGACCGCGCACCCACCGCCGTGGTCGATGCCAGCGGGGCGCAGGTCGACGGAGGGTTCTGAACAGAACAACGAAATCGTTTGAGGGGATTCACAGTGCCGTCTGGAAGGCCTTCTTTTTGCTCGGGTGACAGAAGGTAGGTGGCACGTGTCCACGCCGGCCAGGCCATCGACCCCGAGATCCATCGATGACCGCATGGTCGCGGCGACGCGGCTGCTGCTCGCCATCTTGGCTGTGTTGATCATCTCTCTCGACCCGTTCACGCACAGGCACCCCACCGTTGCAACCTCCCTGGTGCTGGGCCTCTCCATCGTCTACGGGATGGTGCTCTCCATCCTGACCCTCCGCGACAGCCGGTACCTGGCGTCGATCAACAACTGGGCTCACTGGGTGGATGCAGGCTGGTATGCAACCCTGATCGCGCTTGGTCACAGCACGAGTGGCATTTTCACTTTCTTCTTCTTTCCCATCCTGGTCGCGGCGTTCCGCTCGGGCTTGACATCGGCGCTGCGGGTGGCCACCGCCTCGGCCGTCTTCGCCACCGTGATCGGCCTGGCGACGGCTTTCTCGGCGCCAGATTTCGAGCTCAATCGCCTCCTATTGCAGCCCGTCTCCCTGCTGGTTCTGGGCTTCATGCTCGCCTACCGCGGCGAGTTCGAGCTCACGCTCAAACGCCAGCTGGCGCTGCTCAAGGAGGTCACCCGGCTGTCGAACCCGCGCTTCGGCGTCGATCAGACGATTGGCTCCATCATGGCACGGCTGCGGGCATTCTACGAGGCCGACAGTTGCTTGCTCGTGCTGCGCGAGCCGGCCACCGATACGTTTCACTTGCGGCGCGCTGACGATCGCAACCCGGCGGGAGGAGCGCGCACCGAACCGGTCCCCGCGGCGCTGGCGCAGCGGCTGCTCGCCCTGCCAACCAATCTCGCGATCGTCCACACCGGCACGTCACGGGCGTGGTGGCGGCTTCCGGTGGGGGGAAGGCGTCAGGGGTGCGACGTGGCAACCGGGGTGCGGACGGCGGAGAGCCGGGAGGTTAGCGCAACGGTGGCCGAGCTGCTCGACGTCGAGTCATTCGTCACCGTACCATTCCGCTCCCGCGACGAGGCAGTGGGCCGGCTCTACCTGACCGCGCAGCGGCCGCGGGCCTTCGACGATCTGGATGGGGACTTTCTCCGCCAGGTGGTCGAGCACGTCGCTCCCGTGATCGACAGCGTCTGCCTGGTGGACCAACTTGCCTCGAGCGCTGCCGAGGAGGAGCGCCGCCGGATTGCACGCGATCTTCACGATAGCGTCCTTCAACCGTACATCGGCCTTCACATGGGGCTCGTCGCGACCCGCCAGAAGCTGGCTTCAGGCGGCGATGTGATGGGCGACCTTGACTGGCTGATCGCGATGACCAGCATCGAGATCGCCGATCTGCGGAACTTCGCCCAAGGCTTGACGGCAAGCGCCGGGTGTGAGGACAGCCTCCTTCCCGCCGTCCGGCGCTTTGCCGGACGATTCAGCGCGGCGACGCACATCAAGGTGCACGTGGAGGCGGCCGGCGATCTTCGCATCAACGATCGCCTGGCCGCCCAAGCGTTCCAGATCGTAGCTGAAGGCTTGAGCAACGTGAGGCGCCACACGCAGGCGCCGCGTGCCATGGTTCGTCTGGGGCGCGAGAACGGCCACCTGATTCTGCGGATCGAGGACGAGGGTGCGAACGGGGCGTCCCCGGCGCCCTTCACGCCGCGGTCAATCACCGAGCGCGCCGCGGCCCTCGGTGGCCGGGCGCACGTCGAGCGGCGCGAGGACGGTGGCAGCGCTGTCGTCGTCGAAATTCCGCTCTAGAGCGCCGGTCAAGGCGTCGTTGCGCGGG
>DOUV01000277.1 GCA_003520455.1 Chloroflexota bacterium
GCCCTCTCTCATGGCTTGGCAGGCAGACCGAAATTACTATACTTGATGCGATGAATGCTTTTTGTGCCTGATTGTGTGGCTCGATCATATTCTCGCTTTTTGTCTCCGGGGTCGTTTCGCATTTCTGATTTTTCTCTAAAAACATCCTTGCTCCCGCGACTTTCAATCGGTGATCACAAGGGGCGAGAGGTGTAGCGCCAGACGATTCATTCCTGGCGTTCGATGCAGCGGCCTTCATCGGATTGATCATATACCCCCACTCCGACAGACTGACTGTTCCAGGCATCATGAGTGTGTCAGCAGCGTCACGCTCGGCTTCGATGCGCGTCCTCTCCGAACCTGTAGGACGTGGGCGCGCGGTCATCATCGCCCTGGTCGTCGCTGTCGTTGTTTGTGAGGGTGATTCGTCTTGAGAGGTGGCACGTAGCAAGGGGAGCAGAAGACGTTGTTTCCTGCGCTGATAACCACCCATTGCTGAAGATCCATTGCTCCGTGCTCCATACTACCTGCTCCTGCCCTGAAGGCGAGGGGCAGGGAAGATGAGATATTGCTCGTTTGGAAGGAAGTATTGGGTCGTTCAGTGCTGATTCAATGACAGGAAGATGGAGATGATTACTCGATGGAAGAAAGTCACTCGTTTGCCCCCCTGTTGATCGTCGTCTTGCTGGCGTTCATCATCCCGCTGCTCCTCGCCCGGTTCAAGCGCCTGACTTTGCCCATCGTTGTTGGTGAGATCCTTGTCGGTATCCTCGTAGGCCGAAGCGGGTTCGGCTGGGTCAGCGGCCAGGAGCCGATGCTTGACTTGCTGGCCGAGTTTGGCTTTGCCTTCCTAATGTTTCAGGCCGGGATGGAAATCGATTTTTCCGGGCTGAGTCTCTCAAAGGGCGGCAACGATAGCAAGGGACGCCAGCGACGGGGACCGCTGTCGTTGGGCTTTCTATACTTCTTACTGACCGTGGCGTCGGCGACCGCGGTGTCGTTTGGCTTGTTGCGATTCGGCCTCATCAAGAATCCGTGGATGATGGGGTTGATCCTCTCGACAACCTCGCTGGGCGTGGTGATGCCGGTCCTCAAAGAGAAGGATCTGATCAGCGGGCGCTTCGGTCAGACGATCCTGATCGCCGCCCTGATCGCCGACTTTGCCACCATGCTGCTCATCACCATCGTGGTCGCGATCCTGTCGAGTGGTCTCACGGTCAATATCTTGCTGATTGGGATCCTGTTTGTGGTCTTCTTTCTGGTCTACCGGCTGGGCGTCTTTTCAATGAACCGGGTGCCCGGCGTGCGGCGCACACTGGAAGAACTGAGCCATACGACAGCGCGGATCAAAATCCGAGGCGCCTTTACGGTTCTGCTACTCTTCGTGGTGTTGTCGGAGGTGTTGGGAACCGAGGTGATTCTGGGCGCGTTTCTTGCAGGTGCGATGCTCTCGCTGCTGTCGACGCCCGATGACGCCGAAATGATGCACCAACTTGAGGCCGTCGGCTTTGGGTTTTTCATTCCCATCTTCTTCATCATGGTCGGGGTGCGATTCAATCTGGCGGTGTTGCTGGGTTCGTCGCAAGCGATGCTCCTCCTACCCCTGTTGTTGCTCGCCGCGATCCTGGTGAAGCTGCTTCCGGCGCTGGTCTTCCGGCTCGGCTTCAGTACGCGTGACGCGTTCGCGGCCGGCGTGCTGCTCTCGGCGCGGCTATCGCTGATCATTGCTGCCTCGGCGATTGGGCTGCGATTGGGAATCATTAGCGAGCCGGTGAACGCGGCGGTCATTCTGGTTGCAATCATCACGGTAACCGTCGCGCCGCTGGTCTTCGTGCGGTTTGTGCCCGAGCGGAAGCCGAGTGCCCCACCACCGATCGTGGTCGTCGGTGCCGGTGAACGCGGCTTGTTGGTCGCCGAACAGTTGCGCAGCCACCAGGAGTGGGTGGTCGTGCTTGATGCGGATGAAGCACGGGTTGCGCGTGCCCGGCAACTTGGCTTTGAGGCCCTGGTGGCAGAGGTTGGCTGTGATGAACCGCGGGCTGCCCCATATCTTGACGCCGCCAACACCCTGGTGAGTACCTACACCGATACGGAGTCGAACTATCGAGTGTGCCAGTTAGCCCGCACGGTGTATGGGATCCCCCATGTCGTCGCCATGGTCACCGATCCGATGGAAATGCATCGTTTCGAACAGCTGGGCGTCAGAGTCGTGAACCCGGCCATCGACCAGGCGGCGTTTTTGAGCTTGTTGGCCCGCAATCCGGGCGTGTACGATCTGTTGACCCGCACCGACGATAGCAAAGAAGTGCGGGAGGTGGTTGTGCGCAACCGCCGGTATGAGGACAAGCCCTTGCGTCAACTCGAATTGCCGGGCGATGTGCTTGTGCTGGCGCTGCGCCGTGATGGCGAGTTTGTCGTTCCGCACGGCAACACTCGCGTGGGGACAGGTGACCGGCTCACGTTGGTCGGTTCGTTGGACTGCCTCGAGACGGCGTACCGGATGTTTGCTGCTCAGTAACAGGACGTATGCGGTGCGAGGCAGAACGGCTCAAAGAAGCGGCATTTGGC
>DOUV01000092.1 GCA_003520455.1 Chloroflexota bacterium
ATCAATCCGGCTCAGATCGCCCCGCGCGGACTCGAAGGCCGCCTGCGCCCGGTTCAGCGCGCCGACCGCGCCCGACAACTCAGCGCCCTGCGCCGCCTGCGGGTATTCAATGGTGAATACCTCTAATCCCTGCGCCGCCTCGAGCGCCTTCGCCCGCGCCCCAGCCAGCGGATCAGCAGACGCTGGCCCGGGTTGGAGGCGAATCAGCACGGCCGCCAGAATCAACCCACCGATAATAAGAATAACAAACCCGATGATCAGCGCGGGGTGGATACGTCTACGTTTCCGATAGACTGCCATCGGCCATCCCTATTCCACGATCGCGACGACCATCGCATTGTCGTCGGTGCGGGCCAGCGCCGCTTCTGCTGCGGCCAGCGCACCATCGGTATTGAGGGTGCTGGTCAGGTCGAGCAGGCGCGCACCAACCAGCAGGCGCACATTCGGCAGACCGCCCAGCAAACCGGGCGCGGCACCGAGCCGCTCGTGGAGTTCCGGCAACAAAACTCTCGCTTTTCCTGGGATGACGTGCTCACTCCCCACCGCCAGCCGCACCACACCATGCCGGTCCACCACCAGGGTCTGCGAGCGCCGGAAGAGACGTTTGCGGGATTGATAGACCCAAAAACCTCCCGTGTCTGCCAGCAGTGTCAGCGCTTCCGATTTAACGCCGGCGATTTGCGCGGCCAGCGCACGGGCATCCTGCTCACCGATTCGCGCCTGGGTGACCGGCGCAGTGAGTGCGACGTGACCCGTCGCGACCGCCCGCAGCGTGCCGCGATCTTCATCACGTTCGAGCACCACCTGCACGCTCTCCGGCTCGGCTCCAGCGCCAATAGCAGCGACTTCTGCCTCACGGGCCAACGCCTCTGCAGACGTCGAGCCGTCTACCATGGCGCGCTCCACTTCTTCGCGCACGCTGGCCAACGCATCGCCCAAAGACGAAATGACCTCAGCATGCTCTACGAGGCGGTAGGGCAAGCCAAGGTGTTCGGCCACCGCCGGGACCAGCGCCCCAGCACCGCCCCCGCCACCGATGAGCTGAAAGGCGTGACGACGCAGCTTGTATTCCTTCGCGAGTTCCTCAACCGCCCCGGCCACTTGCCGTGCCGACACGGCGAGCAAGCGCCGGGCAGCCTCCTCGGGCGAACATCCGAGCGCGCGACCGAGCGCCTCGAAGCCTCGCAATGCCGCTTCACGCGAGCCACGCGCGTACGCCCCCTCCGGCACCAGACCGAGCGCATTCGCCGCACACGTCACAGTCAGCGCCCAGCGCCGCCCATCGCGCGCTCGTAACACCGCGTAATCCGGCGGGTCGCCCTCCCTCGGCGCCGTGAGCTCCAGTTCGAGCGCCAGGTCGGACTCCAGCTCCTCACTCAAGCTCGCATATGGCAGCCCGGCAATGTGTGCTGAACGCGGGCCGACATCAACGATCTTCCGCCCGCGTACCCGCGCAAGCGAGCCGCCTGCGATCCCTTGCACGCGCACGTCAAGCGAACGCACGCATGTCGGGTGATCCATCACGCGGACGTAACGCATCTCCGGCTGCCCGCCGCGCACGACGCCCAAGTTGCTGCTCGTGCCGCCCACCTCCAGAAATACACCATCGGCCACACTTCCGGAGAGGAGAGCCCCAGCGAGGCTGGCGGCCGGGCCGGAAAGTAGGGTGAGGATCGGGCGGCGCCGCAGCGTCGTCAAATCAGTGAGGCCACCGTCGCCGCGCATCACCATCAAAGGTGCCTTGATACCAGCCGCGCGCAGGCTCCGCTCGACGAGTTCTGTTGTTTGCAGCATTTTCGGGAGGAGGCTGGCGTTAATGGCGGCCGTGAGAGTGCGAATTTCCAGGCCGTAGAGGCCGGAGAGTTGATGCCCGGCAACAGCAGGCAAGCCGCACGCAGCGGCGGCATCGAGGATGAGCACCTCATGCGCCGAGTCATCCACGCTGAAGGCTTCACTGGCAACGATGGCCTCCGCACCGAGGGCTGCAAGCGACTCCACCGCGCGAGCAGCCGCTGCCATGGTGAGCTTGGCGCTTGTATCGAGAAAGACATGATGCACGCGGAGAGACTTGCCGGGTGCCAGTGGAATGTCATCTATGCGCGTGCGGCGCGCCGCGTCAGCCGCATCGCGGCCACGTCCCATGCCCACGACGCCGACAACTGCCGTGTCACCTTCCAACAGGGCATTCACCGCCTGAGTCGTGCTGTGGGCGACGAGCGAGACACGCTCGGCGGCTACAACGGGCTGTGCCAGCAGCCTGCTGATGACCTCCACCACTCCCCGTGCTACGCCGGCTGGCGCGCTGTGGGTGGTCGGCACCAGCGCCTGGGCAACCAGCCGGTACGGTTGGGTCTGAACTGCGACGGCTTTGGTGAAGGTGCCGCCCACGTCTACGCCGAGGCGTAATTTACCTGTCACTCGATCTGTCCTCCATCAGCTCCTAAGGCAGCGGCGAACGGTACATCAGCGCGCTCCGTGAAGCGGGGCGCGAGCCGGATGGCGGTTCGATTTCCACCACAGCGCTACACCACCGGCGATGTATACACCCAAGAGCAAGATCTGCGCGAGGAGCGTCTCGACGGTCGGGTGGATGCCCGTGAACTCAGCCACCGGGCGCGGCAGACGTGGGACGACGCCGATGAGCGATGTAGCGTTGATCAATCCTGACTCCTGCAGTTCCTGTACGGCCTTGCCGATGAACGCAACCGAGAGCAGCATGACTATCGCGACCGCAATCCTCATGAAGGTGCGGATGGGGAGTCGCTGCCCGGCGCGCAAGATGAGCCAGGCCACGACGCCAAGCGCTATAAGGCCAGCCAGGAAACCATACAGCACGAACCACTCCGCACGGTTGCTGAGATTGAGCAGCACCTCGTAGAAGAGCGCCGTCTCAAAGCCTTCGCGGTAGACGGCAGTAAAGCCAAGGCCCATCAGCCCTAACGCGTTGCCGCTTGCCATGGCGGCCCAGGCACGTGCATGCAGAAACTCCATCCAGCGCTGCCGGTCAAGGCGGTTGACCAGCCAGAACGATACCCAGAACATCATGCCGACGGCAACGAAGGAGATGATGGCCTCCAGCAGTTCACGCCCGACCGGCGCAACCTGCACGATGAACCGCAGCAGCACCCATGTAATGACGGTGGCGACGAGCGCGAGCCCGATACCGAGAAACACGTGTCGCCGCCCTTTTTGCATCCCACTTCGCAGATACCCTAGGAGCGCGGCGATGATGAGCACCGCCTCGAGCCCCTCGCGGAAGATGATGGTGAACGACGCACCGAAGGCCAGCGCCGGGGCCAGCGCGCCCACGTCGGAGAACATCGCGTCAATCTCGTTCAGCCCATCGCGCACAGAGCGGATAGACTGCTCCACCTCCCCCGCGGTCGCCGCTGCCTGCATCTTGGTTCGCAGGTCGGCAAAGCGATACTCCATGTCCAGCGTGAGATCAGCATCCAACACGCGCAGCGGGATTTCGATGTTCTCAAAGTGATCAAGGTACGCAGCGCGCGAGAGCTTGTACGCGGCCTCGTAATCGCCCACACGATAGGCCCGCATCGCCTGCTGGAGCAGGTCGCGAACGGCCGCGGTTTCCGCGGGTACATTCACACTGGTTGGGTTGCCCTGGGCCGCGGCGTGCGGGACGAGCAGCAGAGCAGACACGACCAAGACGACGAGGAAAGTAAGCAATCTGAGAAGTTTCATGCAACCCTCCAGCGCATAACGCGAGAATCCCGTATCACCATTCCCGCTTTGCCTATCACTTCAGCAACGCTTCGGCTTTGTCGAGATTGGCGTTGATCTCGCTCGCCAACTGCTCGAGGTCGGCCGGTGTTTTGCCCGCCTTGATGCCATCGCGCAGGTCTTTGAACTGGATTTCAAGTGTCTCCATCAGCTCTTGGCCGCCCTTAGCTACCATGTCGGCTTCGATTTTCTCAAAGCCGTTCAGATACGCGCTGGCCGCCAATTCGTAAGCCTCGTCGTTCTTGCCTTCTTTGTACTCCTCCAAGGAGCCTTCCACTTTCTCGCGGATCGCGGCGATGATCTCAACAGGCGACAAGGTGGCTTCCGCCTCTAGCCCTACGGCCTCGCTCAGTTCGGCCACCAGTTCGCCGATGTGTTCCTCGATCTCGTCAGGCGCAACCACCTCCGCAGGTGGAGTCACGCCAGGAAGGGCTGCCTCCAGCTTGATGAACTGCTCTTCGATCTCTTCGTGCTCTTTCGGATGCTCCGCCTTCACCTCGGCCTCAATCGCCTCGTAATGCTGCCTGGCCGCCGTGAGGAAACCCAGCGCATCCTGATATTCGACAAGTTCACCGATCTTCCCGTCAGTCACGGCCTCGGCGTATTCCTCCTCCACACCTTCAAGGAGCCCGCGAATCACTTCACCCTGGAACCTGGCATCGTTCACCCACAAACCGACGAGGGCTTGCTCGGCGGCATCAACCGCGCCGAGCACCGCCTGGTGAGCCGTTTTGACTTTCGCCGCGTCACCGTCCGCTCCGGCCAGCTTGAGATAGGCATCAAGCGCACTTCGGAGGGCGGCGTCTGCATTGACCGCCTTCAGTTCGTCCTCAACAATGGGAAATAACTCGGCCAGCGGGTGGCTGGCGTGGGCCGCCGCCAGTTCGTAATTCCCCGCCTCCCACAGAGGCAAACTCACGCTCAGATGGCCTCTCATCTGTGAGAGCGCGATGGCGTGGCTCACATCCTCCTCAGCAAAGGGAAGCGCCACCTCTTGCTCGGCGGCCGGGTCAGGAATGGCCGGAACGGTCGGCTGTTCGCCGGCCGTTGAGGGTATGGCAGTTGGCTGGGCGGCACAGGCCGCCAGCACCAGAAGAAGAACAAGGAATGCTACAAGGCTGGCCCATCGCATCGTCTTCATGTAGACCTTTCTCCAGATAAGGGTGCACAAGGCGTCCGCGGGGCAAGTGCTTTGACGCCCCCTCAGCGCCATGCTACAATCTGGAGCACGGGAGTGGCATTTGCTTGGCCGGCAACCACTCTCGCACTCCGACGAGGGGGTGTTGGCTTCCCGCCCGCCCCCTTTTCCGTTGCCACTGAGTGTCTCCCTCCCGCCGTTGTGTTTGGGTCACCCGCGCAGCGCCCTCCACCGCGACGAGTAGAACTCCTTCCGAGACAGGGTTGTTAGCATATGCTAACATGGCGAGACAGCAGCAGAATAACATAGTTGACTATCCTTGTCAAGAATTGCTTTTTCTGCGTGTGTCATTTGTCACTTTCTTGAACGCCAAATGCCACGGTGACAGCAGGGCAACGTCAGAGCCGCTCGCGCGTCGCATCCACCTGATCATGGGCTGCAGCCAGTGGCGGTCTACGGGCGACGGTACGGTCCGTCAATGACGGTCGCAGACGGAGAGCTCGCCAGTTGCTGGAAGCGGAGGGTGGACCAAACGAAGGTTCCCGGGAACTCCCAGCCCCGCCGTCAAGCAGTGGCGGGGACGGCGTACGGCAAGTAGTTCGACCGGAATCAGGACGCTCTCCGTCGGCCGGCTTGCTCACCCGGTCAGCCGTTGATATAATCGGCCGCTGGAGCAGGAACCATGGCGAACGAGATCACTCCCACCATCGCCGATTACCTCGAGGCGATCTACAATATGATTGATGAGGGGAAAACGGTCATCGCTGCGCGCGTTGCCGACCGCATGGATGTGTCGCGGCCCACGGTCAGCGCCACCCTCCGGCGGATGCGTGACCAGGACCTGGTATCGATTGATGCCGATAATCAGATCACCCTGACGGAACGAGGGCTGCAACTGGCTCGGGAGAACATCCGCCGTCATCGCCTGGCCGAGCGCTTTCTGACCGATCTCCTGGGTCTGGAATGGCATGTCACCCATACAGAGGCGCACAACTTCGAGCACGGGCTCTCGCCATTGGTAGAAGAGCGCCTATTCCACCTGCTTGGTGAACCGACGACCTGTCCTCACGGCAATCCGATTCCGGGATCTAGAGCCAGCCGGCTACCCGCGAACGCGGTCACTCTGGATCAGCTTCCCCCGGGGGTAAGCGCCACAGTGTTGCGCATTACCGAGGAAGGGGAGCGCGACCTCGACCTGCTGCGCCGGTTACAGCAAGCGGGGATCGTTCCAGGCGCTCAGATGACAGCCCACCCGGCGGATGATCTCATCGAGATCAGCAGCCCGAAGGGCGACCTCTCCCTCCCGGCGCGCCAGGCCCGTACGATCTGGGTCCAGCCGGTCTCGTAAGTCTACGTCGTGGCAAATTGCAGGATCTCTCCCATGAGAACGATGCCCGCCAAGGAGCCAAGCTATGACATTCGATCCTGAGTGGAATCAGCCGGACGACGACTATCGCGATGAAGACGACGGGCCCCAGCTGGGCCGGAACCGTCGTGAGGGACCAGCCGTCGATTTGACGAACCTGAGTGTCCGGGTCGTACTGACTGCTCTCCTCGTCGGGCTCGCGGTTCTCTTTTTCTTCTTACTCGTGCGCCCGCGCGGCGCGGTGCAGCCAGAACCCACCGCAACAGTTCTGGCAGCGCAGGGTGGTACCGTGGTTCTTCCCACGTTCACGCCCGGCGCAACTGCGACGCCGCCCGCAACGGCCACCAGCGAGGCTGCCACCCTAAACGAGACGCCCACCGAATCGGCTGCATCGGCGCCACCATCGGAGTTGGCGATTGGCACCATGGCCGAGGTGGCCAACACCGACAACCTCGGTGTGCGGCTTCGATCCGGTCCCGGCCTGAACTTTGCCACCGTCCTGATCCTGGCTGAGGGGACCCGGGTCAAAGTCGTGGACGGTCCTCGCGAAGCTGACAGTTTCACGTGGTGGCAGGTCGAAACGGTAGACGGAGCCACCACCGGTTGGGCGGCAGGCGATTTTCTGAAACCTGCGGCACCCTGAGCCACAAGCTCGACGAGGTATGGTGAGCCGCGAGGTTCTTGATCGCTTGCTGTTCTACGCGGGGCTCCTTGTTCTGGGAAGTTTCCTGCTCGCGGCAGGAGTCGGCACGGTGAAGCGCACCCAAGGCGAACCGCTTCCGGTCGCGGAACAGCGTGTCGCGACGGCG
>DOUV01000633.1 GCA_003520455.1 Chloroflexota bacterium
CCTCAGCCCCGGCGCGGCTGCCGCGCGGGTGCCCGTGCGTTCCTCCGCCGAAGAGGAAATAAGAGTCGGTTCCGTAGAGGCGGAAGAGATCGGGGATATGGTGGACGTGGATGCCACCGCTGGCCGTCGGCCAGACGTTCTTGAGCCCCATCCAGTCCTGCTCGAAGAAGAAGCTGCTGCTGGCCTGCGGCCGGAAGTAGGGCTCGCGCAAGAGATTGATGCGGTCTTCGGTTTCGCTCCAGGAACCCTCCAGCTTGCCCACGACCGTACCGGTGTGCAGGTGGTCGCCGCCGGCCATGCGGAGCCACTTGGCCAGCACGTTGAAGTTGATGCCGTGGCGCGGGTGGCGGTCGATCACCGCGTGCATCGCCCGGTGCACGTGGATGATGAGGCCCAGTTCCTCGGCCCGGTTGCGGACGCTCATGTGGCCCGCGAAGCCGACGGTCAGGTAGTCGATCATGATGTAGCGCGAGCCGAGCTGCGCGGCGTACTCCGTCCGGCGCAGCATCTCCTCCGTCGTGGCCGCCGAGACGTTGAGCCAGTGACCTTTGGCCTCACCGGTCTCGGCTTCAGCCTTGTTGACAGCCTCCATCACGTAGAGGTAGCGGTCGCGCCACCGGTTGAAGGGTTGGGAGTTGAGGTTCTCGTCGTCTTTGGTGGTGTCGAGCCCGCCGGCGAGGCACTCGTAGACGACCCTGGCGAAGTCCCTGGCGCTCAAACCCAGTTTTGGCTTGACCGTGCCGCCCAGCAGCGGCCGCCCCCACTTCTTGAGACGCTCGCGCTCATCCTCGATGCCCACCGCCGGGCCGGGGAAGGTCTTCATCAAGGCCGGCGGGATGAGCATGTCCTCGAGCCGCAGCGTCTGCAGCGCCTTGAAGCCAAAAACGTTGCCGACGATGCTCGACATGATGTTGACAACGCTGCCCTCTTCGAAGAGGTCCTGCGGGTAGGCGACGAGGGCAACATCGCCCTGGAGGTCGTAGACGCGGGCTTTGTACTTCTCCAAATCCACAAACTCGTTGGACCACACTTCAGTCCACGTTCCAACCGACGACTCCGCGGCCACCGCGGCGGCAGCCTCGACGATGTCGGTGCCGTCCTTCGGCTCGATGCGGAACGCGCAGAGCAGGTCGGTGGGAGCCGGTTTGTAGCCGGGTTCGTAGTAACCGGCCGCGTAGGGTTTGACGCCGGCCTCGAATTGCGGGATTGAGGTTGTCATGGTCTCGTTCTCCTTCATGTTGCTTTCGATATCGTCACTTGACATTGGAACACGGCGTACGATGGACGGTTATGCGTGATGCGTGAACGATTTCTTCACGCATCACGCATCACGGAAGCCTATGCGTAGGGCACGGCGCTGATACGCGACAGCTTCTCGAAGCGATGGATGGCTTGAATCCGGCGCATTGTGCCGCTCCGGCCCCGCATCACGATGGAGTCGGTGATCGCCCCGTGCGGGATGTATTGGACGCCTCGCAGGAAGGTGCCGTCGGTGAGGCCGGTGGCCGCAAAGAAGACGTCGTCGCTGCGCACCAGGTCGTCGGTCATCAAGACGCGGTCGAGATCCATCCCGGCGGCGTGGGCGCGCCCGACCTCGTCCGGCTTCTGGGGCGCCAATCGCCCGTGGATTGCCCCGCCGAGGCACTTGAGCGCGCAGGCCGTGATCACACCCTCCGGCGTGCCCCCGATGCCCATCAGAACGTCCACGCCGGTAT
Source organism: Chloroflexota bacterium (assembly GCA_003520455.1). The sequence goes on from DOUV01000633.1 coordinate 1,716, forward strand.
CGGGGAGTGCGGCTTGCAGGGCGGCGGCCACGTCACCGTCGGTGATGAGCTTGATCCGCGCGCCGGCGGCGCGGATGTCGGCGATCAGCCGGTCGTGGCGCGGCCGATCCAGGACGACGACGGTCAGATTGGTGACATCCTTGCCGGTGGCGCGCGCGATGGCGGCCAGGTTGTCGGCCACGGGCGCGTCGAGGTCGATCACGTCGGCTGCCGCGCGCCCGACGGCGATCTTATTCATGTAGAAGACCGGGCCGGGATCGCACATTGTGCCGCGCGGTGCCAGGGCGACGACAGCGATGGAATCCGGGCGGCCCAGCGCCAGCAGGCGCGTGCCTTCCACCGGGTCCACGGCGATGTCCACCGCCGGTGGATCCCCCGTACCGACGCGCTCGCCGTTGTAGAGCATGGGCGCCTCGTCCTTCTCACCCTCGCCGATGACCACCACGCCGTCCATCGGAACCGTGTTGAGGAGGAGCCGCATCGCATCGACCGCCGCTCCGTCACCGGCCTCTTTTTGGCCGCGCCCCATCCAGCGCGCGGCAGCCAACGCGGCCGCCTCGGTCGCCCGCACCAGTTCCAGCGCCAGGTTGCGCTGTGGTTGCTCGCTCACACAGCTACCCCTTTCATCTGAGGCTGGGTGAGGGCCGCGCGCACCTCTTCCAGCCGTCCCGCGCACCCCAACTTTTCGCTCTTGTGCGCGATGAAGCGGGCATATTCTTCGATATAGATTTTTCCGGGTTTGCGGAAGTCGAAATTCTCAGGGTAGTCGCGGAAGTGCTCCCGGTGGACGCGAGTCCATACCAGACGACCATCGGTGTCGATGTTGACCTTGGTCACGCCCAGCGGGACGGCTGTGGCAAATTCGTCTTCGTCCACACCGCGCGCCGAGGGGTCGAGGGCGCCGCCGGCGGCGTTGATCCACTCCACCTCCTCGCGGGGCACGGAGGAGGATCCGTGCATCACGAGGGGAAAACCGGGCAGGCGCCGTTGAATCTGGGCCAGGCGGTCGAAGTGCAGGCTTTGGCGCCCCTTGAATTTGTACGCGCCGTGGCTCGTCCCAATGGCCACCGCCAGACTGTCGCAGCCTGTCAGACGCACGAACTCAGCCGCCTCGTCCGGGTCGGTCAGCAGCGCGTGCTTCTCGTCCACGCGGACGTTCTCTTCCACCCCGCCCAGCAGGCCCAGCTCCGCCTCGACGCTGATGCCTTTGGCGTGGGCGCACTTCACCACCCGGCGGGTGATGGCCACGTTCTCCTCGAAGGGCTCGTGCGAGGCGTCGATCATCACCGAGGAGTAGAACCCGGAATCGATGCAGTCGTAGCAGGTGGCCTCGTCGCCATGGTCCAGGTGGACGGCGAAGACGACCTCCGGGAACATCTGCTCGCAGGCGCGGATGATGGCCGCCAGCATCTTGACGCCGGCATACTTGCGGGCACCCTTCGAGAGCTGGATGATGATGGGGGCCTGGGCCTCGATGGCACCACTGAAGAGTCCCAGCGCCTGTTCCATATTGTTGATGTTGTAGGCACCGACAGCGAAGCGGCCGTATGCGATTCTGAAAAGGTCGGCTGTTGTGACGATCATGTTTGACCTCTTTCCTTGTGAGATTCCTCTGCGGAGGGGTATCCGTAGCCACCGAGGGCACGACTCACTCGATGGTCACGGCCGACGGTCTTTGATCAGGCTTAGGACGTGTGTGCCGCACGGCGGACCGAGTCTACAGTCGCAGCCAAGAGCGCGTAATCGTGCGGGTCCGCGCCAGTCGGACAGGTGGCGCGGGAATCAAGGGACAGTCGTTGTCTGGGGCCCGGCACTGGGGAATGTATCAATAAACAAAGCGGGAAACGACGCTGTAGGCGAGGAACTCCTCGACCACCTGTTGGGCGATGGCCTCTGGTTCATTCCAAACGGTTAGCTCTGAGGAAGCCCAGGAGTGCTTGACGGTAGCCCTCCCGGGTGCCTGACGCCGGCCGTGTTCCGACGAAAGGGTTAGGCTACAGGGTACACGATGGCGAGGAAACTGACAACACCTCATCCGGATAGCTTGGAAGTCAAAATCGGGTGGGGAGTGAGAGAAACATGGGCAGGGGACGGGTAGGTTCGCCTACATCATCGGAGGTAGGGGGAGCGGTCAAACTAGTGACACATGTCACACGGCCAGGTCCGCATCTTCATCCACCCCGCGGTGTTGTGGAAGTCTGCGATCACGCTGCCGGGCGGGTTGAGCTCGTCACAGGCGGCGCGGTCGGCCTCGGTCAGGGTCATGCCCATCACGGGGAGGACCTCCTCCAACTGCGCCAGCGTGCGCACACCGTAGATTGGGGCGGTGATCGCCGGCTGACCCTTAACCCACAGCAGGGCGAACTGGGCCGCCGTGAGTCCCCGCTCCCGCGCCAGTTCTGCAAAGCGCTGACCGACCTCGATGCCGGGTTCGGTGACTCGCTCGGCGTAGATGCCACCGCGCTGGACGAGGCGCGAGTCGCGTGGCGGCGGGGCATCTTTCGAGTAGCGGCCGGCCAGCACACCTTGGGCGATTGGGGCCCACGGGATCAAGCCCACACCGTATTTGAGCGCCATCGGTACGAGTTCATTCTCGATCCGACGGTCGAGCAGGTTGTAGGGTGGCTGCTCGGTCACGTAGCGAGCGTAACCGCGCATCTCGCCGATGAGGATCGCTTCGACGATTTGCCAGGCAGGATGGGTCGAGGAGCCGATGTAGCGCACCTTGCCGGCTCGCACCAGATCGGTGAGGGCGCTCAGCGTCTCCTCGACAGGGGTCGTGGGGTCGGGGCGGTGCATCTGGTAGAGGTCAATCCAATCGGTGCCCAACCGGCGCAGTGAATCCTCGCAGGCGCGGATGAGGTGCAACCGCGAAAGGCCCTCATCGTTGGGGCCGGGACCCATGCGATGATAGGCTTTGGTCGCCACGATCACCTGGTCGCGCCGACCACTCACGGCCAGCGCTTTCCCCAGGATGCGCTCGCTCTCGCCGTCGTTATACATGTTCGCGGTGTCGAAGAAATTCACGCTCGCGTCCAGAGCAGCGTGAACGATGCGGATCGCTTCGTCCTCCGGCGTGGGATTGCCGAAGTTCATCGTACCGATGCAAAGCGGTGAAACCTTCGCCCCGGTCGCACCGAGTGAGCGGTAGTCCATGGAGCCCTCACGATTCTACAGTTGGGCCTGGAGCCGCTGGCGCAGCATGTGGGCCGGTTGGGCGCCGACGATCCGATCGACGGGCTGGCCGTTCTTGAAGATCAGGAGCGTCGGGATGCTCTGGACGCCGTAGCGGTCGGCCGTGCGCGGGTTCTCATCCACGTTGAGCTTGGCGATAATCGCGCGGTCGCCCATCTCCCGTGCCAGGGCCTCGACGTGCGGGGCGATCATGTGGCAGGGGCCGCACCAATCTGCCCAGAAATCCACGAGGGCGGGCTTGTTGCTCTGCAAGATCACGCGCTCGAAGGTGGCGTCGGTGACGACGACCGGCGCTCTACTCGGCGCGCTGCCCGGCGCCGGCTTGGGCGACACACGGGGCGCGCGTCCCTCAACGAATGCCGCCGTGCGTTCGCGCAACTCGCCCCACTCCGGCAGGCCGATCACACGATCGCGGATCTCGCCCTTGCGCACGAAGAGCACCGTGGGCAGATCGCGGATACTGTAGCGACGGGCCCACTCGCGGTTGTCGTCCACCTCCAGCCGCGTGACCACTGCCTTGCCGGCGAACTCCTTGGCCAGCCGGTCGAGCAGCGGCTGGAGGTCACGGCACTTCTGGAATCTGGGGGTGCAGAAGGAGGCAACGACCGGAAGTTCGTTCTTCAGAACCCACTTCTCGAAGGTCTGGTCGTTCACAGTGACCGGTGTATCGAACATGGGCTACTCCTTACGGGAGTCGTTCCAGGTTTCCGAATAATACGCTCCGCAATCACTGGAAGCAAGGATAGGGCCGCCAACGGATCAGCAGACATCGTCGATCTCTTAGCCGTTGATCCGTTATGCGCAGAGCGCATCCGTTGACCGCGGCTTTGCTCTGCTCGCTACCTCGTGCTACACTTCTGCCCTGAGAGAGCGAGACAACCGCCAGGAGCCCGAAGCCCCTGGCGGTCTTGTTGCCAGACTGTGCTCATGAGTAAGACAGCAACTTTCTTGGTACGCGACATCCCAATCCACGGCGATTTGATCCTGGCGCCGATGGACGGCTATTCCGATATGCCCTTCCGGCTCATCTGCCGGGAGATGGGCTCGGCGATGAGCTACACCGAGTTCGTCAACGTCGATGAGTTGCAGAGCAGGAAGTGGCCCGAGAAGACCGCGCGCAAGCTAATCTTCGATCCCAGCGAGCAGCCGATGACCTTCCAAATCTACGGCAGCGACGAGGACCGCCTGGTGGAGACCGCTGAGCGGATGCTGGAGCTGGGCCCAAGCATCCTGGACCTCAACATGGGTTGCTCGGTGAAGAGCATTGCCGGGCGCGGCGCCGGGGCCGGCTTGCTGTCCACGCCAGATAAGATCGGGCGCATCTTTCGCCGCCTGACGGCCGCGCTGCCGGTCCCCGTCACCGGCAAGATTCGTCTCGGCTGGGACGACCAGAACCGCAATTTTCTCGATGTGGCACGCATCCTGGAAGACAACGGCGCCGCGCTCATCGCCGTGCACGGGCGGACCAAAGAGCAACGCTACAAGGGGAGCGCCGACTGGGACGCCATCGCCGCGATCAAGCAGGCGGTGAACGTGCCAGTGATCGGCAACGGCGATGTCACCATCGTGGACGACATCGCTCGCATCAAGGCCCACACGGGCTGTGATGGGGTGATGATCGCGCGGGGGGCCATCGGCAACCCCTGGATCTTCGCCCGTAAGGAGCCCCACCAGGTCACCTTCAAGGAGAAGGCCGCTCTGGTGCGCCGACACCTGGCCCTGAACCTCGACTTTTACGGCCAGGAGTTGGGGCTGATTCTCTTCCGCAAGCACATCGTCAAGTACATCGAGAGCATCCGCACTCTGGCCGACTTCCGCATGCGGCTGCTCACCTGTACTGAAGTCGAGCAGTTTGTGGCGCTGATTGCGGAGGCAGAGGTGCAAAGGGAGTTGGGAGTCGCAGCGTAGGCTTCAACAATCGTTGACTGTGTGAGCCCACCCTCTCCTCTCCTCGTCTGCGAGAGGAGCGCGGTTCCAGATGAGTAACTGCGGCAAGACGTCCAACCCGGGAGGAATGACGGCGAGCGTATCGCCCGGACGCGGTTGAGATGAGCCGCTCCCCGTACCGTGCCCATGCGGGGGAGATTGCGGCAACGGGGAGAGACCCTGCTCAGCGCGGGAAACGACCGGGAAGTCGCCCTCAGTGTCGCCGCGGCTGAAGTTGTCGTCAAGATTGGTCAGAACGAGATCTTCGGCTCATCGCCGGCATCAATCAGAGAGAAGAGGGTCCGATGGGTTTTGCGGATGCCTACCCGCCCCTGCACTCCGCCGAGCATCTGCTCACAGCGGTGCTCGGCCGCCGCTTTCCGGAGATTCGCGAGTACAACTCGCGCTTGAAGAGTCGCAAGTGCGTTTTCGAGTTCCACTACGACGGGACTTTGACCGCCGCCGATCTTGCCGAGGTCGAGCGCGAGGTGAAGGCAATTATCGCTGCCGATGAAGCTACGGAAATCCGCACTGTCGCGCGCGAAGCAGCGAGCTCCCTGCCTAACCTCCACCAGGTCCCTCAAGGCGCAGAGACCGTTCGGGTCGTCCGGTTGGGTGATGCGGACCAGCGAGCCTGCATCGGGCGCCACGTGGCGCGAACCGGTGAGATCGTCAACTTCCGGATCACCACCCTTCGCCAGGCGCAGCCGGGGCTCTGGCGGATCAACTTTTCCGTCGATTAGGGCTCCGTCATGGAGATTGGGCGGGGTGTACACCCAGCCATTGACCCTTGACCGCGCAGTGGGATTCAATCTCGGAAAGGCGCCCTGGCGGCACTGGGCGGTCGGACGCAGGAAAAGCCGCCGGCTAGGCCGCCAGAGTCGCCAGAATGCTGAAGTCCGGAGCGCATGTGGCTGCCCATGGCGCCTGGTTCGGTCAATCCAGACGGCGGCGTCCCTCACCCGGTCGCTCTCGAACCTCGGGGCTCTGGCAGGCCGGGCATATCAACCGCTCCCCCTGGCCGCTGCCGTGGTTCACCTGCCAGTCATGCCCGCAGTCAGAGCAGTGCAGGCGGACGGCCGTCGCGCGCACCGTGCTGCCTTCGATGGACAGCGCCGCACCCCTCACCAGGGCCTGGACGACTTTCCGGCGCGCCTGCGTCACCATCCGTTGGAAGGTCGATCGCGAGATGCCCATCTGGTGGGCGGCCTCCTCCTGGTGGTGCTCCTCCAGGTCGGCCAGGCGTAGCGCTTCGAGTTCCTCGGCGAGCAGGGTGATGCGATCGAGCGACTCCAGCGGAACTCCGACCGGCTTGTAAATTGCGGCTTGCGGTTCAGTACGCAACCGGCGACGCTTACGAGGACGCGGCATCCTCCTCGGCCTCCCGCCTCCTTTGCTCTCTGTGCCGTCGCCGGCCGCCACCTTCTTCGCTGCGGCGCTCCCCGCTGCCGCGCGGAAGAATCACAACCTCAGCGCCGACCGCCGCGGCGATGGCATCGAGCTCGGCCTTGCGCAGGTGAGGCCGGAAAAACTTCAAGTCACGCTCCTGGACGCCAACCACGGCAAATCGAGGCCGACCTGCACCCGCGCCGATATGCCGGCGCTCCCGCACAAAAATCTTCGCCACGGTTCCAGCTCCTTTCTCGAGCAAGTTTTGGGTATATGCCCAAAACTTATCCTAAAAAAGGGGCCGTGTCAACTGTCCAGGTGCGACGCACCCCGTCCTCTGGCGCAGAGGGTAGGCGCCTCGAGCGACAGGTTGACGGCGAAGTGGCGCGGGATTGAGGGGAGAGCTGCGAATTATCAGTAGAGAATCTCACCTGTGACAAAGGCGGTCGTGCGCGGGTCGCTGGGGTGTTGGAAGAAGCGCTCGGTGGGCGCGACCTCGACCAGTTGCCCTTCCAGAAGCAGAGCCGTACGGTGGGCGAGGCGACGGGCCTGGAAGACATTGTGGGTCACGATGACGATGGTGGTGCCCCGCACCTCGTTCTCGACGCGAATCATGCGCTCGATGATGGCGATATTCGCCGGGTCGAGGTTGGCAGTTGGCTCGTCCAGGAGCAGCGCGCGCGGCTTGAGAACCAGCGCCCGTGCCAGGGCCACACGCTGCATCTCGCCGCCGGAAAGGACGTGGGCCGGCGCATCGGCCAGGTGATCCAGGCCAAGGTCGTCGAGGAGGCGTACCATAGTTGGGGTGCTGTTCCTTTCGCCCCGGAGGCGCAGGCCATAGACCACGTTCTCCATGACCGAGCGACTGAGCAGGACCGGCCGCTGGAAGACGGTCGTCACTTCGCGTCGCACGGCCAGGGATGGACCGGGTGGGTAGGGCACGGAGGCGCCCCGATAGCGGAGGTCGCCGCTGTCCGGGGCCTCCAGGAAGTTCAACAGGCGCAGGAGGGTGCTTTTGCCGGCCCCACTCGGTCCAACCAGCGCCAGCACCTCGCCCGGCATGACCGCCAGATGCTCGATGTCCACCACGGTCCGCTGCCTGTATTGCTTTGTGACACCGTTGAGCTCGTAGAGCGGCCCTGTCATACGTTTTCCCGCCCCTGGAGACGCATCATGGCTACATTCGCAATGAACGAGAGGCCAAGTAGGATAATCCCGAGCGCTAGCGCGAGTGCGAAATCTCCCTGCCTTGTTTCGAGAACGATGGCCGTCGTCAGCACCCGCGTGCTGTGCTCGATGTTGCCACCGACCAACATCACTGCACCCACCTCGGAGATGATGCTGCCGAAGCCGGCGATGATCGCCACGATCACGCCCAGGCGCGCCTCGAGCAGGAGCGCCCAGGTGGCTTGTACGGGGGTGGCACCGAGTGCCAACAGCTGCTGGCGCAGGGCCGGGTCTACCCCCATCACGGCCGCCATCGTAAAGCCGGCTACCAATGGGAAGGCGATGATCGTCTGAGCCGCAACCATCGCCGTGGGGGTGAAGAGCCAGCCGAAGGCACCGAGGGGGCCGCTGCGTGAGAGCAGCAGGTAGACGAACAGGCCGATGACGACCGGCGGGAAGCCCATCCCGGTGTAGAGGAAGGCCAAGACGACTGGCCGCCCGACAAAGCGCTTCAGGCCAAGGAAGGCACCAACGGGAATACCGACCAGCGTACTGATGGCCAGCGCCACGCCTGAGACGCGCAATGAGAGGCCGATAATCTCGAGCAGGGCCGAATCGGCGGCGAGAATCAGGCGGATTGCCTCGCGCAGGGCGTCAAGGATAGTATCCACATCAAAAACCAGAGGTTTGACCGCCTCAGGCGGCGTAGATGCGTGTGCCAACGTGCTCTCCGGCCAGCGCGCGGGCCACGTTGCCCCGTTCCAGCCCGTTCACGATGAACACCTCCCGCAGGCTGCGCGCGTCGCGCAGACTCTCCAGCATCGTCCGCTCGACGGCCAGATCGTTCAGGTCGCGGGCGAGCAACTCGTTGACCTCGATCTCCGGAATGAAGCTGGCCGTTGGGTCCTTCTTGGGATCGGCAGTGTAAAGCCCGCGTTCGTCCTTGATGAGCAGGCAGCGCTCGGCGCCCATCACCTCGGCAAGCAAGAATGCACCCACATCGGTGCGGTGGGGTGGAATACGCCCCACGGCGGGTGGACGCTCGAAGAGACCGTACGGCGGCATGGCGTGGACCACGGGGATGCTTCCGAGCGCCATATACGTGGCCAGTTTGGGGAGATCGTCGTGGCCGATTTTGATCCCACCCCGCTGGCTGAGCAGGAAGGACACCATCAACGAGTTCTGCTCACTGATACTGGAACCCAAGCGCGCCAGCACGCCAGTGGGCATGCCGAGGTCGGTGGCGATGGCGTAGGCGTGGCGCGCCCGCGTCCCCCCGCCGGTAGCGAGAAGGATCTTGTGCGACTGCCGGGCCTCTACCAGCTCGTCCAGGATGGGGAGCAAGGCCGCTGCGCCCCGGTCGATGATGCTCTGCCCCCCGATCTTGACCACCTTGAGGTCTGGCATGGGCCGGTAGACCGGGCCACTGTCGGTGCTCGCCAGGAGGGCCTTATCCATGAGCGACTCGCCCATCAGGGGCGAGGTGATGTGCAGCCGTCCACTGGGATCCCGCTGGAGGGTCATAGAATCCGATCCTTTTCAATCGTGGCACTGCGAGCGCGAACGTAGCCTCGTAGGGAGTCTGGCATTCTGCAGCGCGATACCTGAGCCCGGTGGCCGCCCCAATCGCTCACTCGCTCCACGCGATGCGGCCGGTCTCGGCCGTGTCATACCCACCGAGCGCGCCGATCGCCGCCTTTGCCTCACCGCTGGCCAGCCACACCGCCAGGGCCTGGACCGAAGCCCGCTCCCATGTCGAGGCCGGGATGATCAAGTCGTAGCGCTCGTTGGTCAGGGAGACGAAACCCAGCCCATACGCGCGCGCAGCGGCTTCGATTCCCGGCCCGACATCGGCCCGGCCCTCGGCGACTGTGCGCGCGACATCCGTTTCCGTTGGCATTTCCAGGTCATGGCCGGGAAGGGAACGCGGGTCCACACCGGCGCGTCGCAGGACCGCCTCCACCCACACGCGCGTCCCGGCACCCCGCTGCCGATTGACGAAGCGCAGGTCACGTCGAGGCAAGTCGGCCAGGGTGGTGATGGCGTTGGGATTCCCGGGGGGAACCATGAGGCCGAGGCGTCGATGCGCCAGAGTCAGGACGGCCACCCGCTCACCCGGCAGGAGGCGCCGGACAAAAGGGAGATTGTACGTGTCGCTCTCCTCGTCCCAGAGGTGGCTCCCGGCGAGATCGGCCTCGCCTCGCCCCAGCGCCATCAAACCGGCCAGACTCCCGACGAACCTGATCTCCAGAGCCTCGCGCGGTGCCGTCTCCCCGAACCACGTCGCGATCAAGGCCAGAGCCAGGTCGTGGCTCCCGGCAAAGCGAAGGATGTGGGATGGGGCCGACCGGGGCTGATAGTCCACCGCCCGCCAACGATCCAGCGCCAGGTGCAAAGCCTGCTCCACCTCAGTGGGAGAAAAGCCCGCCGTCAGGGACTCGAGGAGAAACCGCTCGGCCTGGTGGACCAGCATCGCCCGGCGCAGCGGCGATTCCTCCTCGGGCGAGAGGGTGCCGGCGACATGCGTGCCCCGCCCCGGCCGGCTGATCACTAAGCCCTGCCGCGCCAGTTCCTGGTAGGCCCGCTGGACCGTGCCGGGGGTGCACTGCCAGCGATCGGTCATCTCGCGGATAGAGGGAAGGCGGTCGCCTGGCTGAAGCGTCCCCTGGAGAATCTCCTGGCGGATCGACTCGGCGATCTGGGAGTAGAGAAATGCCTTATCCATCAGAGCACGCTTCCCATCACGAGCACGAAGCGGGGTACCCGGCCGTGAGCAGAACTGTCTCCTCCAGGCCCTCGTGATCGGGGAGCTTGAGCGGCCAGCGGAGGGACGCAGCTCGCCTCACTGCTGCGTCCTCCAGGCCCGACAGAAGCACCGCTTGCTCCTGAATAGCCAGGTCCTACCGGGCAAATTGCTTGACGACATCTCGGGCGAGAACCTGCCACTCATACTGGTCTTCACCGTGAGCCTCCTCCACCAGAAGAATGGCGCGGCCTTCGCGCAACACCGGCCGCGTCCATTCGCTGAGGGCAATGCGGGCATCGAACGGGACCGCGATCCCGTCGAGCCGCCGGATCTCCTCGATGCCGGTCGCCTCGTACAACTGCCCCGGCGTGTAAACGCCGCGCACATTGCGGATACCCGGGAGCCAGAGAAAGCGCCCGTCGTTGCCGCCCGCGCGGAGGCCAACCGCCGCCAATGCCCCGATCACGCCAGCGCCGGTGCCGGCGAGCCCCTCGAGCACCAGACCTTCGCGCTGGGCCAACTCAAACGCATCGATGCTGGTCAGCACCTGGTCCTTGGCCAACTCCCCAAAGTTCCGAACCGATGCTCCGGCACGGTCCAAGGGGGTGATGCAGAGCCCCGGGTCAGAGCCCGGGGCGCTCACCTGCAACAAGTAGCGCCGGCAGGTCTCGACAAGCGCCGCCCACTCGCCCTCGGACCTCTCGACAAGGAGGCAGGCCGAACTATTGTGGGACGTGTAGGGGATCCGGGGATCCACCAGGAGTTGGTGGCGGGTGATCCCGTGGATGCGACCGAGTCCCTCGGTGGCGAGGAGCGCCCCCAGGTGCCTCGCCCGAAACCCCGTCCCACGAGTTTCGAGATTGTCGGTATCGTCAATCCCGATCAGAACGCGCATCTTGTTTCACCTTGATCGTGATGATCTCTTTCACCGGCTGTTCTTTCGGTACCGCCGGCGCTATGAGCTTCACGGTTCCACGATTGGTCCCGTCAAGGATGGTCCCGGCCTGAATCTCGGCCCCGTCATGTGTTCGGTTGGCAATCGGCGCACCGTGCAGATCGTCCGTCGGAGTGCGGCTGCCCCCACCGACGCCAGCAGGGGGAAAGTTCATTTTGACCGATGCAACTATACAGTTTACTATACAGCGTTGTGATCAGCCGTCAAATCGAGCGGACTCATCGGCTCGCCTGAGGGCGAGCCGGCCGGGTCATTTGACTCCCATTCTGAATCCTCGTGAGGGCACTATGATTCGCAGAGTCTCTTCCGCCGTAGTTGCTGTGATCGTCCTGGTCTTGACGGCCTGCGCCGGTGCTCCTCCCCCACCGCCAGCAGGACCCACAAGCGCTCCGGCACAGTCAACGACCGTGCCTGCCGCAGTCAGGCCGGACGCTATCACCGCGCCCGCCGCTACAGTGGCCATCTCATCCGCAACCGTGTCTCCCCCTACAGGGAAGGCCGGAGCGTCGAATGAGTTGATCCTGGCCACGACCACCTCCACTCAGGACTCAGGCCTCCTTGATGCCATCTTGCCGAATTTCGAGCAGAAATACAACGCGAAGGTCAAGGTCGTCGCGGTCGGCACCGGCGAGGCGCTCAAACTCGGAGAGAACGGTGATGCCGACGTCGTTCTGGTGCACGCTCGTGCCAAGGAAGATGCCTTCGTGGCGGCCGGGTACGGCATCAACCGGCAGGACGTGATGTACAACGACTTCGTCATCGTTGGCCCGGCGGACGATCCGGCCGGCATCAAAGAGATGACGGACGCGGCGGAAGCTTTCAAGAAGATTGCGGACGCGCAAGCACTCTTCATCTCCCGCGGCGACGACAGCGGCACCCACACCAAGGAGAAGTCCATCTGGGCAGCCGCGGCGATTACGCCCACCGGTGAGTGGTACGCTTCGGCGGGCCAGGGAATGGGCGCGGTTCTGACGATGGCCGAGGAGCGCAACGGTTACACGTTGACCGACCGCGGGACCTACCTCGCCCGCAAGGCCGAAGGATACAGTCTGCCGATTTTGGTCGAGGGCGATCAGCGCTTGTTCAACCCCTACGGTGTGATCCTGGTGAACCCAGAGAGATATCCGTCAGTGAACGTGGACCTGGGCAACAAGTTCATTGAGTGGTTAATTTCGCCCGAGACCCAGAAGACAATCGGCGAATTCGGCAAGGACCAACTCGGCGAAGCCCTTTTCGTACCCGACAGTAAGCCCTGGCACGAAGCCCAGCATTAGTACTTCACCCGCTGTATCACCATGGGCGCAGCGTGAAGATCCCGAGGGGCGCGAGTGGGGAAGGGGCTCGAGGCGGTTGCCTCCGGGCC
>DOUV01000094.1 GCA_003520455.1 Chloroflexota bacterium
GGGTTGTGGAGGATCCGTGCGGGCGGCGGCCGAGCCCCGACCGGATCGCGGCTGCAGGCGGCGCGTCAGGCAAAACCCGCCCCGACAGGGCCGACCGGATCGCGGCTGTAGGCGACGCATCAGGCAAAACCCGCCCCGACAGGCTGGGGGGCGGAACGTTGCCTGGGCGGGTTGCGGAGGATCGAGGCTGGCGACGGCCGAGCTCCGACCGGATCGTGCCTGTAGGGCGCCCGGCAGGCAAAACCCGCCCCGACAGGCTGGGGGGCGGGCCAGGGGAGTGGCACGAGTCCCCATCGCCCCAGGAGGCGCGAGTTCAACGCCAACGTGGCCCTGGCTCTCGTTTTGCGCTTGGCGCCTCGCTGACTGTTGAGACGCCCCGTTGAGTTCTGAGCAGGTCTTGACACCCGAGTATTATTCAATTAATATATCTAATACTAGAATCTACGAGTTACCAGGTCGTTACAACCCAACGATATGACCAGTTCACCCATATCACCAGGGCCCGAACGGACCCGCACCACCTTGTGTTCCTTGATCTGCTCGACCGAGGAGAATGGCCGGTGGCGGGTCTCGCGTGCGAGGTAGCCTGTGAATAGTGCCTTGCCAGGTGTTCGCATCTTTCTCTTCGGCCGGTTCGAGGTGGCCCGCGGAGAACACCTTTTGCGTGCGGAAGCGTGGACACGACGCAAAGCGGCGGCCCTCCTCCAACGTCTTGCGCTCGAGGGGCGTCTTCTGAAGGACCAGGCGATCGACTTCCTCTGGCCAGACGCTGATCCCCTCTCTGGCGCCAATAACCTCTACCGCACGCTGCATGCCTTGCGCCAGACCCTAGACGGCACGCTTGGCAGTGGCACCGCTGAAGCCACTCTGGAATTCCGAGATGGAGTCCTGATCTTAGGGGATGGCGTCTGGGTGGATGTCAGAGAATTCGAATCTCTCACCCAATCCGGCGAGCCGGCGGACCTGGCCGCCGCGATCCAGCTCTACCGCGGCGAGCTCCTGTCAGATGCGCTCTATGCTGAATGGACATTGCTCCCCCGCGAATCGCTCCGGCGCCGACAGCGTGATGCCCGGCTCGCCCTCTCCGCCCGATTGCGTGATGTCCGTGACTATCGAGGCGCGATCGAGCTTCTCGTGCCTCTCCTGCTTGATGATCCGGCGGACGAACCAGTCCATCGAGAACTCATGCGGCTCTATGCCCTGGCCGGCCGACGGCACGATGCGCTGCGCCAGTATCAGGCCTGCGTCGATGCGCTGGCGGCTGAACTTGACGTGCCACCTGAACCAGAGACTGCGAACCTCTATTCTCAGATCCTCAACGCCGATCTGACCCCGCCGCCCGTATCCGCACCAGTCACGATAATTCCCCCGGCGGCCCTCGCAACTGATGGCGTGCGGGGAAGTCGCCTCGTCGGGCGTGAGCGCGAGCTTGAAACCTTAGAGGGCTTCTTGGGCGCGGCCTGGAAGGGGCGCGGACAAACGATCCTGCTCGCGGGTGAGTCGGGGATCGGCAAGACGCGTCTGGGATTAGAAACCTTGAGGGCCGCTGCTTCGGCCGGGATGATGACGCTGCATGGTGCCGCCTATGAACAGGAAGGGCAACTTCCCTATCAGCCCTTCGTCGAGGCCTTCGACCGCTACCTGGTCGAGCAGCAACGTTCGCTCAACGAGAACCCCATCACGCATTTCAAGCGCACGGGCTCGCGTGACCCACAGCAGGAGCAGTGGGCGCTGTTCAATGCAGCGGCGACCTTTCTCGCCAGTCTCGCGATGCGCGTGCCGGTCGTGCTCCTCGTGGATGATCTTCACGCTGCCGATGAAAGCAGCCTGCAACTCTTCCATTACCTGGCTCGACAGACCCGTACGGCCCCGGTCATTCTCCTGGCCACGTACCGCACCGATGTGGAACCAGCAGTCGCGTCGCCCTTCGGCGCGCTTATCAATGCCCTGTATCGCGAACATCTGGGGGAAACCCTGCCGCTGAAGCCGCTGACGGTCGAGGCTATCTACGATGTCGTCGGCCAGATTCTCGGGGGCAGGGCCGTGCCGGAGCTTGTAGAGGCAATATTTGGAATCACCAAGGGCAATCCCTTCTTCGTCCGGGAAATCACAACGGCTCTGCTGAAATCTGGCCAGGTGGAGGAGCAGGCTGGCGAATGGCACCTGCGTTCCGGTACAGAACTGCCGCTTCCGTCCGGCCTCCGCGGGCTGCTACGCGAGCGAGTGGCGCGCCTGGGGTTGCAGGTTGAAGCGACCCTCGTAGCGGCCGCTGTCGCTGGAACCGAGTTCCGCTTTGAGGTGCTGCGCATGGTGAGCGAGCTGCCTGAAAGCCAGCTGCTTGACGCCCTTGATAAAGCCCTCATGGCCCAACTGGTCGAAGAGACGGAGGACGGCTACCGCTTCCGCCATCCGCTGATCCGCCACACCCTCTACGAGGGGCTCAGTCGGGCACGGCGGGCGCGCTTGCACGGCCGTACCGCGGAGACAATCGAGGCGCTCCGGGCGCGGGCACCTGGCGAGTTCGAACGCGCTGTCGAGGATCTCGCCTTCCACTACGATCGGAGCGATCGTCGCGAGCGCGCGCGGCCCTATCTGATCGAGGCCGGACGCCGGGCGGCTCGGGTGTACGCCTTCGAGGTCGCCATCACGTATTACGAGCGCGCCCTCGCCTTGCACGAAACTCTCGGTCCTGAGGCCGACCCCAGGGAGCGCTTCCAGCTGCTTGAATGGCTCGGCAAATATCATCAGGTACTGGGGAATACCGTCCAGGCTGTGGCGGCATTTCAACGCGCGTTGGAGGTCTCAACCGATGGGTGGCGACCAGGCCGTGGCGACCGGGCCCGTCTCCATCGCCTCGCCGCGATGGCGCTGTTGACGGCCGGGGCGCTTGATGATGTCGCCTCGCATCTGGACCAGGCAGTCGCCGAACTCAATGGAGGGGAGGACGATCTTCGGGAGTTCGCCAACGTGTTGTATAACATCGCCCAACTGCACTGGCATCGTGATGAGCACCCCCTGGCCTTCGAGGCGGCCCGGCGTAGCCTGGCAGTCGCCGAGCGACTGAATGACCCAGAGGCCATTGCCCGCGGCTACGAGATGCTCGCGCTGGCCTGTCACTCGCTCGGTGAATGGCAGACCGGCATCCAATATGAGGAGCATCGCGCGGCGCTGGCCGGGCCGGGCCTGGATGTGAGTGACGCCTTCGACGTCCATCTCTGACTGTGGGAGTATCACCTGTATGGTGATAAGGGCTATGAAGAGGTCAAGCAGACCGTCGAGACGACGCTCCACCAGGCGCGGCGGATGGGTGCTCCTCGTGCGATCGCGTTGTGCCAGTGCTTCAACGGTGCGCTCGAGTTTCAGGCCGGGCATTGGCCTGAAGCTGAGGCGGCCTTGCGGGAATCGATCCGACTGTACCGCGACCTTGGGGCTGCCTCAGGTGAAGCTCTGTCCTGGCAGCGTCTTGGGGTGCTCCAGACGGCACGTGGCCAGCTTGACAAGGCGATGAGCTCGTTCGAAGAAGGCATCAGCGCGGCCGAGCGTGCGGTGATGCGTGCCCACTGCCTCATGCGACTCTACGCGTCGATGACCCGGAACCGCTTACTGGCTGGCGACCTCATCGCAGCCGATCACTTCCTGGTGCTTGGCCTCTCGATGAGCGAGCGCCACGGACAGTGCGCAACCTGCTACGCCCTCTTGCTGCCGGTTGCCGTGAGTCTGCGGCTGGCCCAAGGCGACCTTCCGGCGGCGGAAGCGTTCTGCCGGCAACTGGATCGTGCGGCCGAGCACTATGGGAGCCGCGCATGGGTGGCGATGGCCCGCCAATCGCGGGGGGAATTGGCCGTCGCGCAGGTTCACCTCGACGAGGCCTTCCAGGCCTACACTGATGCTCAGGCGCAGTATGCGGCCGCCGGGAATGAGGTTGAAGCGGAGCGCTGCCGCGCGGCTCTTCAACAGTTTGAGCGTCTCGCGACAGATTCCGCTCCCCGATGGCGCCAGGCTGCCGCCAGTTCCTCACCCTGACCCCATCTCGTACGCCTGCCCCTCGCCGTGCCCCGGCGGCATCTC
>DOUV01000901.1 GCA_003520455.1 Chloroflexota bacterium
GTCCTCGTGCGGGACGCTCGGCGGAATCGGCAGAGCGAGCGGGCCGAACCGTGCAGCACCGGCCTCCGCGCGGCCGACAAGCACATTTCCCACGCCCAGGAACGTCGCGACAAAGAGCGATTCGGGCCGGGCGTAGAGCGCCTCGGCCGCACCAACCTCCAGGAGGTGCCCGCGTTCGATCACCCCGATGCGGTCGGCCAGCTCGAAGGCCTCCTCCTGATCGTGCGTCACCAGGATGGTCGTCACACTCAACCGATCCTGGATCTCCTTGAGACTGCGCCGCAACTGCGCGCGGATCTTCACGTCCAGGGCCCCGAAGGGCTCATCGAGCAACAACACGTTTGGCTCGTAGGCTAGCGCGCGCGCCAGGGCCACCCGCTGCTGCTGGCCACCGGAGAGTTGATTCGCGTAGCGGTCGCCCAGCCCCGCCAAGCCGACGAGGTCGAGCAATTGCTCGCGTCGCCGCGCGCGCTCCGTCGATGGCACCTTACGAATTTTGAGGCCGAACTCGATGTTCTCGGCGACGCTCATGTGACGGAAGATCGAATAGTTTTGGAAGACGAAGCCAGTGCCGCGCTGCTGCGGCGACACCATCGTCACATCGCGACCGTGGAGCAGGATCCGCCCGCCGTCAGGCCGCGAGAGCCCCGCGATGAGCCGCAGGATCGTGCTCTTGCCACTGCCACTCGCCCCCAGCAGCACGAAAAGCTCACCGTCAGCTACCTCCAGCGATACCTGGTCCACCACGAGCTGGCTGCCGAACCGCTTCGTGAGCCGGTCGAGAACGATAGACATCCATTCCTCCAGAAGTAGTGATCGTTGATCATTTCCCTGCTCGGCTGCTGTAGCGCAGCAGAAAGAAGAAGATCATAAAGGAGAGCAGCGCCAGCACCGCCGCAACGGCATTGGCCGCGGCGAGGTTTCCAGCCTCGAACTGGGCGAAGATGTAGAGCGGCGCGGTCTGGGTGCGCAGCCGAAGATTGCCGGAGACCAGGACGGTTGCGCCGAATTCGCCCAGAGAATGCGCAAAGGTTAGTAACGCACCCGTGAAGAGCCCGCCGCGCAACGCCGGCAGGATCACGTACAGGAATGTCTGCCAGCGGTTGGCCCCAATGGTGTAGGCAACCTCCTCATAGGTGGCCTCGAGCTCGTCCAACAGCGGTTTGACAGCCCCAAGCATGTAGGGAAAAGTCACAAAGAGATGGGCCAGGAGTATGCCGACGGGTGTGAACATCGGTTGCAGTCCCAGCGGCCCCAACAGGCGGCCCAACAGTCCAATCGGCCCCCACAACAGTAAGAGCGAGGTGCCAACAACAACTGTGGGGATTGCCACCGGCAGATTGACGATGATGCCCAGGGGCTGCTCACCGGGGAAATGATACTTGCTCAACACGTAGGCCGCGAAGGTGCCTAACACCCCGTTGATCGCCGCGGTGGCAAAAGCGATGAGCAGGCTGAAGCGCAGCGCGAATTGGGCGTCGGGCGCGCGCAGAGCCACCACGAATGCATCCAGCCCACCGCGCAAGGCGAACACGAAGATCGCCGCCAACGGCAAGAGGAGCAGCGGCAAGAGCACCAGAACCAGTATCCCGGCCGGCACGAGGGCCGCCGGGCGCGGGGGCGAGACCGGGACGTCCAGAATCGTCACACTCATCGTCCCAACTCCTTCAAGACCTGACTCTTCCAGACACCATCCACAATCTCGCGCCTGGCCCGAGCCCAGCCGCCGAAGTCGTCAATCGTGAAAGGGTCCGCGATCCTCCCGAATGCCGGATTGGCCTCATTCAGGCCCTCATTTACACTCCGAAAACCGTACTCGACGAAGAGGTGCTGAGCGTCCTCGCTCCAGAGAAAGGCAACGAAGGCACCCACCAGTTCGCGTTCCTCGGGAGCCACATTCCGGTCGATTACCACCAGCGTATGCTCGCTGAGAATTGTACTCCGTGGGTAGATGATCTCCGCCTGAAGCTTGCCACGCGCCTCATCAAACAGAGCTTCCTGCTCGTAGGTGATGAGCGCATCACCGAAGCCGTTCTCGAACTGGGTCCGTGCGGCGCGCGCGGAGGCAGCTTGGGCGACAACGTTGCGCCAGAGGCCCAGCAAGAGATCTCTGCCCCCCTGTTCGCCGAGCGCTGGATGCTCGCGCACGCCGGCGCCATACTCGGCCACAATCGCCCAGTTGGCACCACCGGAGGTCAGCGGGTCGGGGTGGACCACCCGCACGCCGGGCCGCGTCAGGTCGGCGAAGTCGTGAATCCCTATGGGGTTTCCCGGTCGTACTAGAATGATGAAGGGAGTACGATTAACGACACCGTGATGCGGCAGGTTGCGCCAGTTCTGGGGAGACGTGACGCCCGCATCGGCGAGTCGCTGCGCATCCAGTTCGAGCGAGAGCAGCGCCAGATCAGCGGGCACGCCCATGATCAGCTGGTTGGTGACCGTACCAGAACCAGCGAAGGCGCTGATAAACTCGACCCGCTCGCCGGTACGCGCCTGCCACTCGGCTTGAAAGGCTGGGAAGATCGCTTGCTGCATTACTTCCCCGAGAATGCTAAAGCCATAGAAGATGATTGTGCGGGGCTGGGTCGCCCGTCTGGGGAGTGGCAACCACGGCGAGATCGCGTACAGACAGAGCCCTCCCAAGACCACTGCCGGAAGCATTGTCTGCAGCCGTCCGGCGAGCACGCGCCGCTTCAGGATCATCATAGGGCCTCCATTTCCTCCAACCACCGCTGAGGCAGCGAGGGGTGAGAGCACGAGCCGGATCTCCGATTGGTTTATCGGCCAGTCACATGTATCATTCCTTGAAAGTGTAACAGTAGCGGGGCCACAAAGAAATGGCTGGCTCATCACAATCGCGTCACCCGGCATAGTGCCTGGGCGGCAACTCTTCTGTCATGGGATCCGGCGGAGCAACCCACCCCAGCCCAGGTACCCGTTTGAGGCTACGTGGAGGCAACCAATGACCAGCATGGTCAGCGAGAAGATAGGCTATCTCTCCGAGAGCAAGCTCTTCCAGGACTTCACGCCGGAAGAGATGCGAGAGATGGAGCAACGGACAACGATGCGGACCTGCCCACCGGGGCGCGTCTTCTACCGGGCCGGTGACCCAGGTGAGACTTTGTACATTCTCAAAGAGGGAATCGTCCACTTGTACCGGCTCGCCCCCGATGGTCGCAAACTGATTGTCGCGACGTTGGGCAAGGGAACAATTTTTGGTGAGATGGCGCTCATCGGTCAGGGGATGCACAACACCTTCGCCGAGGCGGCGACCGATGCCCGCATCTGCATCATGAGTCGCACGGAGGTCGAGTACCTGCTGCTCAACAAGCCGCAGATGGCGCTCCGGATGCTCGCCATTATCGGCGAGCGGCTCCGCCAGACCGAGGAGCAACTCGAGCAGATTGCATTCGGCAGCGTTTCCAGCCGCCTGGCCAACCGGCTGCTCGAGCTCGGTGGGCACAGCCGTACGGTTGAAGGCTACACCCACCAGGAGCTGGCCGAGATGATCGGCACCTATCGGGAGACAGTCACGGCCACCCTGAACGACTTCAAAGCGCAGGGGTTGATCGCGATCGGCCGTAAGCATATCGAGATTCTGGACCGCCCTGCTCTCGAGGCGCTTGCGGTCACCGGGTAAGCACGTACGGGAAAGACGCCCGATGCCCGATCCGGTCCGGACGCCGTCCGAGCTGCCGGTGGTCGATGCTTGCGCTCACGAAGATGGAGCGACTCGCAAGCGGGTGGTCCAGCATAGTATGGGATTACGACGAGGGGAAGTGACACGCTCCAGGGGGAGATGTCCTGCGTATCAGGCCCACCGTAGGGGCCGCCTGTCATCACATTTTCACGTCTCACGCCTCAGCGATCCGGCTCAGAGCGCGGAGCTGTAGACCCGGTTGCGCCCCATTGCCTTGGCCTGGTACAGAGCCCTGTCGGCGGAGTGAAGGAGCGTCTCCGGCTGCTCCAGGCCCTCGGGGAAGGTCGCCACGCCCACGCTGATGGTGAGCCGGCCGGAGGGTTGGGTTTCCCGATGGGCAAAGGGATGCTGCTCCACCGCGGCCCGGATCTTCTCTCCCACCACGAGGGCCGCGGCCCGGGCTGTCTCGGGGAGCAGAATCACGAACTCTTCCCCGCCATAGCGCGCCACCAGGTCCGTTTCCCGGACGCTGCCCTGCAGGAGAATCGCCAGCTCGCGCAGGACAACATCGCCCGCCGGGTGGCCGTGGGTGTCGTTGTACACCTTGAAATGATCGAGGTCCGTCATGATCAGGGTGAGAGCATGCTCGTATCGCCGGGCGCGGCGGAACTCGTCGGCCAGGCGCTCCTCAAGCACCCGCCGGTTCGCCAGGCCGGTCAGGGGATCAGTGGTGGCCAGCCGCCGCGTCTCCTGGTACAGGCGGACGTTCATGAGCGCGACCGCGATTTGGCTGGCGATGGCGGCGAGGAGGTCCTGTTCCAGGGGCGAGGGTTTGTGCTCCTGGCGGCTGTGAAGCCTTAAGCCCCCTAGAACCTGGCCCTCGGCCTCCAAAGGCAGGTCGCAGTAGCCGTGCAGACCCTTGCGCACGTAGGCCAGGCGGGACCGGTGCTCATCCTGGCTCACATCTTCGAGGGAGAGGAACTTCCGCCGCTCAGCCATCGCACTGCACAGGGTGGGAGTGGGACGGTCAGCCTCGGCGGTGAGCCAATCGGGCCAAAAACCTTGATGGGCCCGCACCACCAGCCGTTGTAGCCCCGGCTCGAACAGACTGACCTCGCCGGCATCCGCGCCGGTGATCTCCAACACTTTCTCCAGGGTTTGCCGCAGCCACTCTTCGAGGGGCGCGCTCTGGCTGAGGAGTACCGCGGTACTGCTCAACGCTGAGAGCTCCCGCAACCGGCGGCGAAGCTCGCCATCGGCGGCCTCCAGCCGGGCCAACATCTCGTTGAGGCTGCGCATGAGCTCCCCCAGTTCGTGGTGAGGCATAGCACGATCCGGGATCCGCCGTGGGGCCGGGCGGCCCTCGCCAACGTCGCGGTTGGCAGCAACCACGAGACGCAGCGGACGCACGAGACTGCGTTCCAGGTAGAACCAGAGTGGCACGACGAGCAGGGCCGCCAGGAGGAGCGCAAACAGGCCGAGGGCCGCCACCTGGCGCCACACCAGGGGCGCGAATGGCCGATAGGGCATGCTGAGGTGCAGCCCACCAGTAATGCGGGCGGCCTCGACCGGGTCGGCATGGAGGGGCAGGCTCAGATCGAGCACGGGGAGACCACGGTGGGTCATCTCCTCGAACGCCACTGGGAGTTCTCCAGCCAACACACGCTGCAATCCTGGTTCTGCGTGGCCGATCGCCTCGTCGACAGGTTTGCCAACATCCCCGAGGTCGGTGGCCGCCACGACCCGGCCCGCAAGGTCCACCACCACCGCGTCGTACCCGGCATCAGCGCCGCCCCCTCGCCGGAAGGTATCCAGCAACGCCTGACCCTGCGCCGGTCCGCCCTGCTCCAGGCCACTTGCCAGCGCAACAGCGGTGGAGAGCATCTGCGTCCGTAGGAGCGCCCGGGTCCGGGCCTGCACGACGATGAGCCCAACGGCCCCGCTGAGCACCATCGCCAGGAGAACCGCCAGAACGCCGTACGTCAGGAGTTGCCCCCTGAGTGTCCGGGCCATTGCGTGCCACACCACCCTACTCCACGTGAGCGTTTTTCAATAAACAAAAAGAGGGGGTTTTCCCCCTCTTTACCCCTTTCCAGCGCTGCGACAGGCAAGAAAGAGGAGATGTCTACCCACTATTCCTCTGCTACTATAGCTCTTGAAAGCAGCGCTGTCAATGCCGATTTTGTAGAACTTTCGCTCAAATTGGAAGAGTGTGCCCGGAGAAGACAGTGGAGCGCCCCTTCGCTCCGACCTTTAGCACCCCGCATTCCAAAGAAGAGCGAGAACTTTAACGCTGCCGTGCTTCCTGATACGGCAATCCGGTTTCAGCCAAATCCGCCATCTCCGCGCCCCACGCAGGCCTGGCCGAAGAGGCAGGTGGGCTCCGGCAGTCACCACCACCTGGGGGGAAGGGCCGCGGAAATCAGCAGGAGGATGGCTACGCCGAAGGGTCTGCTTGCGTGGTCCACCGGCGCAACTCTCGCCGATACTCCTCAGGCGTGTCCATATCGCGGAGTACGGAATCAGTCTCCACAACAACGTACCGGATATCGCCGGCGTGGGCGTTGATCGCGTGGCGGAGCGTTTTGTCTGCCCCCAGAGAGACAATCTCGGGCCAACGCGCCCGGTCGATCAAGATCGGGTGCCCCCGGCGCATCTGGTAGCTGGGGATGACCAGGCGACCGGGGACATCCTGGTAGGCGTCAAGCACCCGCCGAACCACTCCGGCTTCAAGGTGCGGTTGGTCGCCCAGCACGATGAGAGCAGCGCTCACCGACGGTCCCAGTGCGGACAAGCCGCACTGGACTGAGCAGAGAACCTCCCCGGTCTGATAGTTGGGATTGAAAACCGGCCGGACGGCCCAGGCGGCCAGGGTCGCCTCGATCGCGTGCCGCTTGTGACCGGTGATCACCACGACCTCATCCAGCGCGCACCTGAGAAGAACAGACACAACCTGCTCGATCACAGTGTGTGGACCGAAAGGAAGCAACTGCTTGGGCGTGCCCATCCGGGTGGAGAGACCGGCGGCGACCACGATTGCGGAGATCTGTCCCATTTTTAGAAAATCCCTACCGTCCGAGTTATCTGTGCACCTTGACCGCGGCACACCGTTCGAGTATAACATGGGCCGACTTTTGTTACAATCATTATTGACAGCGACTCGGTCTGGTTTAATCCCGTGAAGCGGGAACAGAGCCACAGGCTCAAATCAGTTCTGGACAAGAGTCTGGTTTATGCTAGACTGAGAAAATCCCGACGTCGCACAAGAGAGATCCCCTCGCAAGGGCAGGCAGGTACGAGATGGGACGGACTGACAGGCAACTTCCCGGCCTCCTCAACCAATTACGCTGGGTAATTCCTGCCCTGATGGCCACCCTCGGGGTCGGCTACACCCTGATTGAGCACTTCCTGATTAGCTCTCATTCCATAGCCTCGGCTCACGTCCTTCGCGAGGTGCTTGTCATTGGTACCGTTGGGCCTACGGTGGCCTGGTGGCTTCTGACCTGGGCCACCAACATTGCGCGCTCCAGACAGCAGGCTGAGGAGGCCCTCGCGCAGCGGAATCGTGAGCAGATTGCCATCGCCCAGGAGAACGTGCGCCTCCTTCACGAGGCCCGCCAGCGATTTCAGGCCATGACGGCGCTTCACGAGACCTCCCTCGATATCGTGTCGGAGTTGAACCGCGAGCAGGTGTTGCAGGCCATTCTGCAGCGCGCGGCCGACCTGTTGGGTGCACAGGGGGGCTCGTTGGGGATTTATGAACCCGAGACCAACCTGGTCCGCAAGATTGCCATCCACAACTTACCGGCGAAGTACCGCGGGGCCACGCTGCCCTTGGGCGAAGGGGTGGCCGGCAAGGTGGTAGCGACCGGCGAGCCGCTGATTGTCAACGATTACCTCCAGTGGACAGGACGCAGTGAGACATTCGCGGACACCCCGTATGATGCCCTGCTCGGGGTCCCCTTGCGCTGGCAAGGGGAAGTCGTCGGTTGCCTGGACGTGCTGGACCTGGGAGAGCGACGTCCGTTCAGCGAGGAAGACATCTGGTTATTGAGCTCCTTCGCCGACCTGGCCTCCATCGCGATCAAGAATGCCGATCTGCATGAGCGATTGGTTCATCTCGGCCAGGAACTGGAACGCAAGGTCGAGCAGAGAACCAATGAGCTCGTCCAGGCCCAGGAGGCGTTAGCCCAGAAGACGGAACAGCTCCAGCGGCTGCTGGCCGCCACGGTTCATATCCAGGAAGAAGAACGAGTCCGTATCGCCCGAGACTTGCACGATGGGTCGAATCAGTTGATCACCGGGACGCTGTATGAAATTCAGGCCGCCCATGAGAGCATTCTGGCCCAACGCCCCGCGGTGGCCCTGGAGAAACTGGGGATTATCAAGGGTCTGCTCCGAAAAATCGAAGCCGAAAACCAGCGGATCATCTCTGGGCTCCGCCCGCCACTCCTCGACGCTCAAGGGCTGGTGCCCGCTCTGAAATGGCACGCCCGTACCGCCCAGGACCGCTCCCAGATTGCCTGCTCGATCCAGGTGTCCGGCCAGCCCCGCCGGCTATCGCCGGAAGCCGAGACGGCCGTCTACCGGATTGTGCAGGAATCGCTGAATAATGTGATGGCGCATGCCCAGGCACAGACGGTTGAAATTCGGGTGAGTTTCAGGCCGGCACGGCTGTGCGTCATCGTCGAGGATGATGGCACGGGGTTCGACGTCGAAAGTGTACTCGCGACTGCGCCGGGCCAGATGGGCTTGATCGGCATGCGAGAGCGGGCCGAGAGCATTGGCGGCCAGCTGAAGGTCCGGTCACTGCCGGGTCATGGGACCCGAATCGTGCTCAACCTGCCCTTGGCGGCCGAGTTGGTACCAGCAAGATCACCCAGTTGACCGATCAAAGTCTTGTTTCATCGCATCCAGGTAGAGGAGAACCGAGTATGAATGGGGGCGAACGGGATGCCCTGCGCCAGATCTCCTACGGCCTGTACGTACTGACTACAGTACGCGGGCCGGACGTGAACGCGATCACCTGTAACTGGTTAACTCAAATTTCCTTTGAGCCGCTCGCAGTCGTCGTTGCCATCGAGAAACAGAGCCGTTCCCACCAACTTCTCAAAGAGAGCGGCGTCTTTGCCATCAACATCCTCGGCAAGGATCAGACCTCGCTGGCCCGGCGTATGGCTGTCCCCCACCGGATCAACCCCCACAAACTGGCCGGAGTGACGCATCACCCCGGTGTGACGGGCGCCCCATTGCTCGATGAGGCCATCGCCTTTCTGGAGTGTGAGGTCCGGCAGGTAGTGGAGGTGGATGGCGACCACACGCTCTTCGTTGCTGACGTCGTGGCGGGTGCAGCGACGAGAGCCGGAGAACCCCTGACCCTGAAAGAAGCGCGCCTGCAATACAAGTGAAATCATGCTCGATCCTGGAAGGAAATAAAGCGATGGAACAGATACGCGTTCTCGTCATCGACGATCATCCGGTGGTACGCCGGGGCCTCCAAAGCCTGCTCTCCCAGTATCCGTACATTGAGATCGTGGGCGCCGAGGAAGGTGGACCAGCGGCGCTGGAACTCATCGCCAGTATGCGACCGGACGTGATTCTACTGGACGTGCGCCTGGCCGGTTTCAGTGGGCTGGAGTTGGCGCGGCAATTGCGCCGGATGCCTGTCGAGTCACGAATCATCATCCTCACGTCATATGAAGACGAAGCCTACCTGCTTGAGGCGGCTCAGGCCGGCGTGCACGGTTACTTGCTGAAGAGCAGTTCGGCCGAGGTCCTGGCTGAAGCAATCCGGGCTGTCTACACCGGCGAGCGTCAACTCAGCGCGGAGCTCGCCGGCAAGGCCCTGCAGCACTTGCAGACATTGAGCCAGTCCCAGGTTCAATCCGAAACTGGTCTGTCCGAGCAGGAACTTCAACTTCTGCAACTCATGGCCAGCGGTGCCACTACTCACGACATGAGCCAGACGCTCTTTTTCAGCGAACGCACCGTCAAGCGAAAGATCCAGGATGTCCTCTCCAAGCTCGGAGCGGCCAGCCGGGCCCAGGCGGTGGCTGAAGCGTTCAAGCGCGGCTTGCTCTAATCTCCCTCACTGGCATGTGAGGGCCAGGTTCGCGACCCTTCTGCCTTTCAAACTCTTCCCCCACAGACGATCCCGCTTGCGCTTTCTGACAAAGTGGCACTTTTAGGCCATTCGCTGGCCCGAGTGGCCCTTGAATTTTTGCTCCCCGCAGAGTCAATATTAGTAAGGCAGGGAAACGTATAGCCGCACTGAACTGAAGAACCAATCGCCTGGAAGTATCCTTCGCCTTTAAACCTCGTGCAGGCAGGATGGATGGATGGATGGATGGATGGATGGATGGATGTGTGGTACTGATGACCCCGCCTCTCGACCTTGCCAGCCGTCTGTTACGATTTGAGCAGCAACTTGAAGCCTACCAAAAACTCCACACCGACGAACTGGCCGAGTTGTGGCGAGTGCTACGTGAGTGCAAACGCGAGATCGCGTCCGCCCTGGCGGATCAGCCACGGGACGAGGAGGCCGATGGAACCGCCCGTGGCGTCGGTCCGGCGGGAGTGGAGCGTGACGAGTGGCCCCTGCAGGGTGACGACGGTCGGGAGAGCCGCCAATCCGACCGACCAGGATAGAGGCTAAGCCGGGCAAGGCCTGTTTGACTGCTGTTTTGGCACACCAGGAGGTAAGACCATGGCAGATGAAGAAAAAGTTCCCATCAAGCAATCGCCAGAGGAGGAGGCACCAATAAAAGTGTCGCGCCGGGACTTCCTCATCGGGTCCGGCGCGGGCGTCATCGTCACGGGTGCCGCCGCCGCGGGCTACATCGCGCTGAGCCCACCCAAGCAGGTGGAAGTCGTCAAGGAAGTCCCCAAAGAAGTCGTCAGAGAAGTCACCAAAGAAGCGCCGGCGGCCGGAGAGGCGGCACCTGCTGTCCAGGCGCGTGAGGTGATCGCGGGTCCCATGCTTGTCAGCCTGCGCGTCAACGGCCGGGATTACGAGGTCATCGTCGAGCCGCAGAGCACCCTGGCTGACGTTTTACGGCGCGACCTCGGCCTGACAGGGACTCACATTGGCTGCAACGGCTCCTACTGCAGCGCCTGTACAGTGTTGGTGGACGGCGTGGCCGAAAACTCCTGCTCGTTGCTGGCCATCCGTGAGACCGGCAAGGAGATCACGACCATCGAGGGCCTGGAGGTGGACGGCAAATTGCACCCCGTGCAGCAGGCATTCTGGGAGCAGATGGGGTACCAGTGTGGCTTCTGCACATCAGGCCAGATGATGAGGGCGGTGGAACTGCTCAACAACGTGAAGAACCCGACCGAGGAACAGATCCTACGCCACCTGTCCGGCAACATGTGCAAGTGCAGCGCCTATCCCAATATCCTCAGGGCCGTCCAAGAAGCGGCAAAGATGATGGCCTAAGAAGGGGGGCATGATGTCTACGAAGAATTCCAGGATTACGTCCATACATTACGAGACGCTGACGCCAGAGGAAAAACAGTTCGTCACCGTCTATGGTCTGGAGGCCCTCGATCGAGCGGTGAAGATGGGTCCCTCCACCGCACCTCGGGCTCGGCCGGCGGGTGAGGAAGGCCCGTTCAATCTCATCGGCAAGGAGCACCCGGACATTGAGGGCTACAAGATCGTTACCGGTAAGGCCCGCTATACGGTGGATGTCTACCTGCCCGACATGCTTTATGTCAGGGTCAAACGCAGCCCGCTGCCTCACGCCCGCGTGAAGAGCATCGATACGAGCAAGGCTGAACAGTTACCCGGCGTCTTCGCCCTCATGACCCACAAAGACGTTCCGGAGAAAATGACCGCAGGCGGCCGGCCGATTCTCGCCTCTGAGGCATCACTGGTGGGTGATGGCGTGGTAGCCGTAGCGGCCATCAACGAAACCGTCGCGGAGGATGCGCTCAATCTGGTCGAGGTCGAGTACGAGCAGCTCCCATTTGTTCTCGACGCCCGCGAGGGCGAAAAACCGGGCGCACCGCTCGCGCGCAGCGATCTCGAGTCGAACCTCGCGGGCAAGCCGTTCAAAGCCGAGCGCGGCGACGTGTCGGCGGGCTTTGCCGAGGCTGATCTGGTAGTTGAGCACGCGATTGACACCCAGGATGAAGAGCACGTGGCCATGGAGCCCCACGCGGTGATCGCCAGGTGGGAAGGCGACCGGCTGACAGTGTGGATCAGCAGCCAGTACACCCACAGCACAGCCAACCTTCTGGCTGCAAGCTTCGGTCTGCCCAAGAGTCATGTGCGCGTCATCGCCGAGTACACCGGCGGTGGCTGGGGGGACAAGGCCGGCATCGCCTACCCCTACATCCTGCTAACCGCCTTGCTGGCCAAGAAGGCCGACCGGCCGGTGCGCTACGAGCTCAGCCGCACCGATGTCTTTCTGGAGACCAGCCATCACTATCCGGTCTACCAGACCCTCAAGATGGGCTTCAAGAAGGACGGCACTATTACCGCCATCCAGGCCCGCGCGGTCGTCAACGCCGGTGCCTACAGCCCGTTCGCAGCCTTCCTGGCGGCCGACACGCTGAACGCCGCGCGAGTGGAGTATACCTGCGCCAACATCAATCTGGAGGGCGTCGGCGTGATCACCAACACGGCCGTTGCCGGCGCGCGGCGCTGCGTGGGCGAGCCGTCGGGTCTGTTCTCACTCGAGACGCTGATGGATGAGGCGGCGGAGAAGCTGGGCATGGACCCGGTCGAATTGCGGTTGAAGAATATCAACGAGACCGGCGACCCCGACGCTGAGAAACCCTGGTCCAGCAACGGCCTGCGCGAGGCGATCCTCAAGGGCGCCGAGGCCTTCCGCTGGAAAGAGCGCTGGAAGGGCTGGGACGCGGTCGGTAAGAGTGAGGGCCCGATCAAGCGCGGTGTCGGTTTCATGGCCCTGTCATCGAACAAAGGCTCCAAGAGCCCGCCCATGACGGCTGTTGTCGAGATCCCCACCGATGGCTCGATTCTGGTCGTGCAGGGCGGGGCCCACATTGGAGGCCCGCAGCGCACCACCTTTGCCATCATCGCTGCCGAGGCCCTCGGTGCGTCCCTGGATCAGGTTCACGTCACCACGCCGGACACCGAGTTCACCAGCGACACGGGCGTCGTCGCCGGCAGCCGGGCCACGAAGTCGATCGGCCTGGCGGTCAAGGCGGCCGCCGAGGACGCTCGCCAGCAACTGCTGGAATACGCGGCTGGCAAGTTCACCAAGGACCTGGAGAAGGACGTCAAGCCCGAGCAACTCGCCGTGAAGGATGGCCTCATCTCGATCAAGGACGACTCCTCCGCCAAACCGATCACGTTCAAAGACGCGGTTGCCTCTGGATTCGTGATCGTAGACGGCCAGCCGATCCCTTCTGCGGCGACCATCATCGGCCGGGGCGCCGTGCCGCCCGAGACGCACTACGCCCAGCAGACCTACGGCGCGGCCTTCTATGAGGTGGAGGTGAACACGGAGACCGGCGTTGTTCGGGTCACGGACGCACTCCAGGCCCACGATGTCGGCCGAGTCATCAATCTGTTGGGTCTGCGTAACCAGGTAGAGGGCGGTGCCGTTCAGGGTATAGGCTTTGCACTCACCGAGAACTTCAAGTACGACGCGGCCACCGGCATCCCGGTCAGCGCCAACCTGGACGACTACAAAATGATGATGATCAACACGACGCCACCGATTACGGCCCTGTTCGTCGAGTCGAACGACGCCATCGGGCCATTCGGCGCCAAGGGTATCGGTGAACCAGCCCTCGGGATGGCAGCGCCTGCCGTTGCCAACGCGATCTACCACGCGGCGGGCGTCCGACTGAAGTCGCTCCCCATGATCCCGAAGAAGGTCATGGACGCGCTCAAAGCCGTCTAACTGGACAGGGCATTGTGATTTAGGAGGAAGCCATGCGAAGCCTAAAGTATTATTCGGCGACCAGTTGGGAAGATGCCGTTGATGCCCTGACCAAACACGAGAATAGTCAGGTAATCGCCGGCGGGAGTGACCTCTTAGGATGGGTAAAGGATGACCTGCATGGTCCCGGTGCGCCTCGAGCAGAGGTGCTGGTGGATATCCGCACCATTCCCGACACCAGCTACATCAATTTCGACGCCAGTTCGGGTCTCAAGCTCGGGGCGCTGACAAACCTCACGACCATCGAAGAGTCGTCTGTGGTCCAGCAGAATTATCCGGGATTAGCTCTGGCCGCCGGTGCGCCCGCATCGCCATCGATCCGCAACACGGGCACGCTCGGCGGCAATCTTCTCCAGCGGCCGCGCTGCTGGTACCTGCGCGGCCGGGAGTTCCCCTGCTACAAGAAGGGGGGCGATTTCTGCTTCGCGGTGACTGGCGAGAACGAGTATCACGCAATCCTCGAGGGCGAGTTGTGCTACATCGTCCACCCCTCGGACGCGGCCCCCGCCCTGGTTGCCCTGAATGCCGTAGCCAATGTCGCGACGCCAAACGGAATGAAGCAGGTCCCGTTTGATGAGTTCTTCATCGGGCCGCGCATCAACGTACTGAAGGAAACGGTACTCGAGCACAACGAGCTGTTGACGGAGGTCGCGGTTCCTCAACCGGCACCTGGCACCAAGAGCACCTTCCTGAAAGTAACCCAGCGCAATGTGTACGACTTCGCCATCGTCAGCGTCGCCGTCGCGGCGCAGATCGAAAACGGCACCTGGGTCGATGGCCGGGTGGTCCTGGGCGGTGTGGCGCCCACCCCCCATCGCTCCAAAGCAGCCGAAGAGGTGCTGAAGGGTCAGAAGATCACTGAGGCGGTCGCGAGCGAGGCGGGTCGGCGGTCGATGCTGAACGCCCGGCCCATGACGAACAACGCCTATAAGGTGGATATTGCCCAAAATCTCATCCGAGAAGCGGTGATGAGCCTGATGGCCTAACAGGGAATCGAAGGCCGACAGCAGCGGAGTGCAGGCCTGGGCCTGCGACGGCGTCACGAGCGCAATCGCAGGCCCACGGGATGTAATCCGCTTGCTTTTGTGGCTCGCCACCGCTGTGCGGAGCCTGCGTCGGCAGCGAAAGGAGGTACCCTCGCGATCGTCCAGGAAATTCTGATGAACGTGGGCTGTTCAACAATGCTGCGATCACGAGCGTGGCGTCGAGGACTTGGCGTCGGGCTTGTTTTCGTTATTCTGGCGCTGGCGGTTGGCTGTCGTCAGGGGGCTGCGGGGGCGACGGCGACGCCACTGTCTGAGCCATCGCCTCTGATCGTAGCCTCGCCCCAGGCGACGGCAACAAACTCCGCCAGTTCTGTCACGAACAGCCCCACGATGACGCCAGCGCCGACAGCGCCGCCCATGCAGCCGGTCCCGAGCCCTTCCCCGACTGAAGCACCTCAGCTTGAAACAGAGAGCATCCGATATTCCGGCGCGCTCTCGGTCGAGGATCTCAACACGCTGATGTTGGACCTCCTGGCCTTGCCAGGCGTTCACGACGTGCAGGGTGGGCCTGAACAGTTGGAGGTCACTTACGACCCGAAGCGGATCAGCCACCAGGAGATCGTTGGCGCCATCAAAAGTCACGGCTATGAAGTCGAGGAGTAGTGGATGAGACATTTCTACGTCAGACGAAAAGACTTATCGGCCTTTCCCTTTCAGTTCTATGTGGATCGGGATGGGGTCCAGCGGCGGCTGGAAAAGGGCCAGACGTTCACCTTCTTTATCCATCCACCGAAAGACCGGATCGAGTTCCTTCACGTGCACATCCTGCAAGACTTTGCACGGGAGGCCGAAGAGCGCTGGAATATTCCCGAGAACGAGTTGATCCGGATGGCTGCGAAAGGATTTGAAGCCTGGCTTGTCGGCGAAGTCATTCCGGAAGACCACTTCAACGGCATAGACATGCTGAAGATTGACCGGGCCTGGTATCCACAAGACGCCAATGGCGAACCGCGCCTGGCATTAAACCCCTATGATTTTGAGGTCGTCACCGATGAGCCGTGGCCAACTGACGCGATGTGGTCGCTCGATTCGCCCTCAGAGGAATCGGCCAGCGCGGGGTCCGAGCGGCCACCGGTCCGATAAGAATAGGACAGCAACCGATGGATCTGAACATCCCGTTTCAGCGTCTTGAACAGCAGCTTGCCGCATTCGAGCGGATGCACGCCGGGGAGCTGACCGAGTTACACGAGAAGCTGGCGGCCTACCAGCGCCTGCACGCCGACGAGGTCCGGTTCCTGCGCGAGGAACTGGAGCAACTCAAACAGCAGGTGCACGCCTCTCTGGTCGCCGTGGCGCCCCCTCCAGGCGGCCCGGTCCAGACGGAGCGGCCCCGGACGTTCGAGGAGAGAGGTTTATGACAGCTGGTCAGAAGGAGAGTGAAAACAC
>DOUV01001032.1 GCA_003520455.1 Chloroflexota bacterium
TCCAAATTCCTGGGTCCATTATATCCTTCCCCTCGATAAGTTCCCTCAATTGATGACTCTTCCTCACGTTCAATGGATCCTTTCATGCTGCCTGCCTCCTATCCCGCCTTGAGGATAGGTCTACAGGGCGGGCAGCACAGGGGGTTTAAATCCTTTGAACGGGTAGCTGCTGAAGATGATAAGTGCTCATCTTCGGCAGCTACCCGGGGTGGTGCTACCGGTCTAGCCAGACCTCTTTCACCGGGAAGACGTCGGTCCCCTGTACCTGGAGATTACGCACATCCAGTCCGCCAACCTCGCAGTTCTTCTTGTAGGCGATTCGCACCCGCGGCATGTCCTCTGTGATCAGGTCGACAAGCTCACGGTAGAGCGATCGGGCCTCCTCCCTGGTTGAAGTCCGAGCCTTGTTGAGCATCTCCTCGACCTTGGGATTCTGATAGCCACCCTCCTGGTTGTAATGCATCGGATTGAGTGGCCCTTTGGCGCCGAATTGCTTCCACATGTAGTCGTCGCTAATCGTGCTCGGGAGGATATAGCGCCCGACGTCCGCCTTCCAATCATCGGTCTTCCGATAGTCAACGAGTGCTTTTGACTCCATCGGCCGCAATTCAACATTTATTCCGACCTCGGCTAGCTGCGCCTGGATGAGGACACCCAGGTCGCGGTACTCAGCCTCGTTGAGAGTCACCAACTCGAAGGAGAGTGGGTTGCTGTCGGTGTAGCCGGCCTCAGCCAGTAATTCCTTCGCCTTCTCTGGATCGCGCGACCAGCCTTGGTAGTTCGGATCGTAGTGCCAATGCCAGGCCGGGAACATGTCAACGGCTACCTCGGCATAGTCACCGTAGACACTCTGAACGAGCTGCTGGCGATCAAGTGCGTATGCAATCGCTTGCCGTGCTGCCTTGTTATCGAATGGTGGCACCGAGGTGTTGAAGGTGATAAAAACTTGGGGGTTACCCGGCGCACAGATGACCTGGAGCGCGGGGTCCTGTGCAACCTGGGTAAGCTGGTCCAGTGGGGGCTGGAAGGCAATATCCGCATCACCGGACTTTACGTTGACAATTCGAACTGGACCATCTGGAACCCGCTGGTAGACGACTGAATCCACATTTGGCAACCCTTCTTGCCAGTAATCCGGATTGCGCACGAGCGTGACGTGGTCACCCTTCACCCATTCTTTGAACATGAATGGCCCCGTGCCGACAGCACCATTCTGACCATAGGTATCGCCAGCTTTCTCTACTGCCTCCTTCGAAAGGATCTTGGTAGCCCAGTGGTTGATTAAGAGTGACTCGAAGTCTTCCCAGGGAGTATTCAAAGTGACGACGAAGGTGTACTTGTCTGGTGCCTCGATACTCTTGATATTCGGCTGATACTGCGGAGCATAAATACTTCCCTTGCGCGCTCCCGTCAAGAACTCGAACGTGAAGAGTACATCCTCTGAGTCAAACTCGGTCCCATCATGAAACTTGATGCCCTTCCGAAGCTTGAAGGTATAGGTGGTGCCGTCCGGGGAAACCTCCATGCTTTCGGCCAGGACCGGAATCGTTTTTCCAGTCTTCAGATCCTTTCCGATTAGGCCTTCCATGATTTGCGCCAGGGCAACAATGCCCTCGACCTTAGGATCCACGCGACTATCGAGGGTGAACGGCTCTAGCGGCTGGGCAATTGTCAGCGTGCCCCCCTGCTTTGGGGTTCCTGCCCCCTCTGAGGTTACGGGGACCTCGGTTGGCTGGACCGCGGCCTGTGCCGGGGCTTCGGTCGGCTTAGCAGCGGGCTGAGCCGGGGCCTCGGTTGCCTGCGCTGCTGGCTCTGGAGCGGGTGCTGGAGCCTGGCTACAAGCGGCTAACCCCGCGACCAGAAAGGTCAGAATAACGAAAAGGGCTATTCTCTTTTCGAGCACGATGTCTCCTCCTTACTGATATGCTGCTCCGTGGGTCTCCAAGAGCACTAGCATCTTTTTGCACTTCCCTTCTCGGTATTGATCGCGATCCTCGATGTCCCGGCTCCCTCCTCCTTGATAAGGGCCTGGAGCGAGTTCCAGGCTGTGCCACGATGTATCCGCGCGGTGGCCGATTGCTCAGGTAACACGCAATATTCCATAGCCTTCATCTACGGGTGAAGCCCTTGCTCTGTTACTTCGCCCCACCCTATCATCCGGAATCGCGAGCGAGGCGTTCCACTGCATTCGTGATTGCGGTTCCCATCTCAACTGTGGAAGCTCGCCCCCCAAGATCTCGGGTGCGCACGGTGCCATCGACGAGTACCTGCTCCACGGCGTGGCCAATCAACTCCGCCGTCGCACGTTCCCCCAGATGCTCGAACATGAGTTGAGCGGAGAGAATGGCAGCGACCGGGTTGGCCTGCTGCCGTCCGGCAATATCGGGTGCAGATCCGTGTATCGGCTCGAACATCGAGGGAAAGCGGCGGCCCGGATTGAGGTTCGCACTCGCCGCCAGACCGATACCGCCTTGAATAGCCGCTGCCTCGTCGGAGAGAATATCGCCAAAGAGGTTGCTGGCGACGATCACGTCGAAGGTCTGAGGGCGCTGGATCAGGTACATCGTCATCGCATCGACGTGAAACTTCTCGGTCTCAATACCGGGATAGCTCCTCGCCACCTCCGCAAAGAGTTCGTCCCAAAATACCATGCTGTGGTTCATGGC
The DNA here is from genome assembly GCA_003520455.1 of Chloroflexota bacterium. Next base: position 2,667 of record DOUV01001032.1, read on the forward strand.
ATTGGACTTCGTCACCGAGGTCACTTTTTTCTGCAAGTTCCGCGCCCGCGCCAGCTCAAAGGCGTAACGCATTACTCGTTCGGTCGCGCGGCGAGTAAAGATACTGGTCTGTAGCGCAACCTCATTCTCCTCCCCCCGGTGCAACCGTCCACCAACGCCGGAGTATTCCCCCTCGGTATTCTCTCGCACGATAACCAAGTCGAGTGCGTCCAAGCCGGCAACGGCCGATCGGACTCCTGGGAAGAGCCGAGCAGGACGCAGATTCACGGAGAGGTCAAAGGCTTTGCGGATCTTCTGCACCAAGCCCCACGACATCGTGGCATCAGGCACACGCGCTGGATCGCCGAGCGCACCGAACAGGATTGCGTCGTACCCTGCCAGGCGTTCGAGTCCATCGGGCGCCATCACAGAACCGAACGCGAGATAGTGGTCGGCTCCCCAAGGAAACGAGGTAAGCTCAAGCTTCACGCCTGTACAGTCGGCGGCACTTTGTAACACTTTGAGCGCCTCGGGTGTGACCTCCTTGCCAACGTTGTCACCCGGGATCACAGCAATTCGATAGGCCTGCGGTCGTACAGCTGTCATCGTACTGCGTCCTGCTTCACGGGTGATCCCGCCTGATCGAGATTGAGAACGAGGATCTTGCGCTCGGTCATCGTCTCTATAGCATAGCGAATCCCCTCGCGCCCAAGGCCCGATAGCTTCATGCCACCATACGGCATGTGCTCCATACGATACGTAGAGGCTTCGTTGATCATCACGCCCCCGACCTGGAGTTTCTCGAAGGAATAGAAGATCCGCTGCATGTCACGCGTGAAGACACCAGCCTGCAATCCGAAATGCGAGTCGTTCACCTCGTCGATGGCGTCTTCGAACGTATCGTACTCCCTCAGGATCACAACGGGCGCAAAGACTTCCTCGCGGCATACGCTTGCGAAGGTGGGGGGATTGAAAAGCACGGTCGGCGCGACGATACTCCCGTCCCGTGTGCCCCCGCAGACGAGCTCTGCCCCGGCTGCAACTGCTTCCTCCACCCAACGCAAGGTGCGAATAGCAGCATCCTCGGTGATGAGAGGGCCGATGTCGGTGCGCGGATCGAGCGGGTCGGCGATTACCAGTCGCGATACCGCCGGTATGAAACGGTCGCAGAAGCGTCCTGCAATCGGCCGGTGCAGATAGATGCGCTGGACCGAGATGCACCGCTGCCCACTGCTGCTAAAAGCGCCAGCAACCGCCCGCTGGACAGCCAGATCAAGGTCGGCATCCTCGTGGACGATAATACCGGCATTGCCCCCCAGCTCGAGCGTGACCACCTTGTGAGGGGCTTTTTCCTTCAATTTCCATCCGACAGTCGAACCAGTGAAGGAGAGCATCCCGATCCGATCATCGGTCACTAGCGGCTCAGCATCCGCGTTGCTGCATGGGATGATACTCAGCACCCCAGGCGGCAAGTCACAGCCGTCGAAAAGCCGGGCCAGAAAGAGAGCCGTCAGGGGAGCTTGTGGTGCCGGTTTGATGATGACGCAGTTCCCGCTGGCAAGTGCTGGAGCAATCTTGTGGGCGACAAGATTGAGCGGTGAATTGAATGGGGTGATCCCAGCTACAATCCCAACCGGGAACCGACGCACGAGTCCCCAGTGGTTTGGCTGCCCGGGAATCACGTCCATCGGGAGAAGCTCACCCTCGATGCGCTTCGCCTCCTCACTGGCCGTTTTGAAGGTAACGACCGCGCGATCGACCTCCACCCTCGATCCTTTGATGGGCTTGCCCGACTCCAGAGTGATGAGCCTCGCCAGATCGTCTTTGTGGTCGGCGATCCGGTCCGCAACTGTCGATAACACCTGCGATCGCACGTAGCTCGTCAGCGACTGCATGATCGGTCTCACTTGGTCGGCGAGTTGAATCGCCCTGAGCACAACCGACCGATCCGCATACGCAACCAAGCCAACGATGTTCCCGTCGTAGGGATTCCGAACCAGCCGCTTCTCGGTTGAGCTCTCCCAGGCCCCACTGAGATAGAAAGGCTGTGCCTCCATGATTCCCCTGATTCGTCAGCTGATCGTGCGCCTTTGCGGGCACCACAAGCTGATATTGTTCTTCTCTATGGCTACTTCAGGTTGGGGCCGATTGCCTTCGAAAGCTCCGCGGGTGTGTAAGTCATGCCACCCTTCATGACCCACTCAATCTTGCGGAGGTTCTTGATATCCTCGAGCGGATCGGCACTTACCAGGAAGAGATCGGCATACTTGCCCGGCTCGATGGTGCCGACCTTGTCGCCCATGTCGATGGTCTCAGCGGCGATGCTCGTCCCGGCCTGAATCGCCTGTATCGGGCTCATTCCGATCTCCACGAACAGCTCGAGCTCCATGTTGAGATCGCCAAGCGAATCAACCCCGCTGACGAGGATGACGCCGGTCTCGAGGATCCGGCGCCAATGGCCTATCTTCTCGGGGCGGCGCCGTTTGTGTTGTTCGATGCTCTCCGGATCGCGGCCATACTCGGCACCCATGACGACGAACGACTCGGTAGCCGATAGCGTAGGCACCAGTTGGACACCCTTCTCAGCCAGGAACTCAGCAGTTTCGACGTCGATTAAGGCACCGTGTTCGATGCAGTCGACACCGGCTTCCACTGCCCTGCGAATCTGGCCGGCTGGATGGCAGTGGATCGTCGTCTTCTTGCCCGCGTTGTGCGCCTCTTCGAATGCTGCTCGCATCTCCTCCACCGTAAATTGCGGGGACCATGGGAAGTCGCGCACTTTGGAGATGCCTCCGCCGCTCCCCATCAATTTGATGAAATCGGCACCCTCCAGAAGCAGTTCGCGCGCGGCCTTGCGCGTCTCATCGGGCCCGTTGGCCACCAGTGATGTTTCATAGGCATGCCCACCAGTCATCGCAATCGTCTGTCCGCAGACCATCATGCGAGGTCCGATGATGATTCCGTCTTCGATGGCGCGTTTCAGCATAATTGTTGTGTTCCCCTTGGCACCAACATCACGAACCGTCGTCACGCCCTCGCGGAGGGAAATCAAGCAATTCGCCGCGCCGCGAATCGCGAACCAGGTTGGATCTTTGGCTACAACTCGGTCTGCCCAGGAGCCGTAGCTCCGCCTCCAGATGATATGCTCGTGCACGTTGATCAGGCCGGGAACGATCGTTTTGCCCCCGGCATCGATCACCTTCTCCGAGTCCTGGTACTCGGCTGAATATTGAAGTCCAGACTCGGGACCCGCCGCAGCGATCTTGTCGCCGTCTATGAGGATCGCGGCTCTCTCTACTGGAGACGAGCTCCTTCCGTCGATGAGGCGGGCATTTTTGATGAGTTGCAGCATGATGACTCCTCAAGAAAATGGTTTATCGGTCGCACGCACCGGCACTCAGGCCGTCTCGTGAAACAGCATCGAGACATCTTTACATGTTTCGAGCTGAGCGATACGTTCAAGGAGGGCGGATGCCCGCGCCTCTCCCCAGACGGGGTCGACAAGCCTACGGAACTTGGCATAGAGCGCATCTGGCCCGAGAGGATTACGGGGATGGCCAAGTGCTACCCCGATACGCTTTTCGAACTGCTCTGACTCAGTGGAGATTGTTACCGTCGTTTCGTGCGGGTGGCCAGCCGCGAATCGCTGTTCGGCGTCGGGATCGACTACGACGTGAACCTTGCGGGCGAGCGCGGCAACGTGTGGATTGCTGAGCGTTTCCGAAGACAACCACGCATATCCAGGCGGAACACCCAGGGCAGTGAGAGCCAGGGCATAGGGTAGACTGAACTCGATGTCGAAAGGGTTGAGCGGCTGATAGTTCGTGAAGGTCGCCAGGTGGGCAATGGAGGCGACACGGATCTCGCGTATTTCGTCGACGTCGAGTTGGGCTTCGGAACAGATGAGCCGAACAGCATCGACTGCAGCATGCAAGTAGCGGCAACAGGAGTAGGGTTTAAACGAGACCCGCCTGATCCAGTACTCGTCGCCAAGGCCTCTGACAAATTCATCGAAGTCGCATTGATCTGACCCGGCCATGATCCAGAAGCCGTGTGCACCGTCAAGAATCGTCTTCGGCCCGATGAAATGCCTGGCGGCCAGCTGTGCTGCCAAAACACCACTCCAACTCGAAGCGCCGTAGTTATTTTTGAGCCAGCTAATGGGGCCGCCGTCGCGCGTGCCGAACTTTCGTATAGAGGGCACCGGTGCACCGGAGCCGGCCAGGCCAAAGGCAATCTGTGTCTGGTCAAGCGTCAACCCGAGTAGCTTGCTGGCGGCTGTTACAGCGCCGAAGGTCTGAGGTGTTGCACTCGACGAGACCTGCCTCCAACGCTCCGTCGAAGGTTGGATAGCAGAGACAACTCGCAGTCCCACCTCGTAACCAAGCACAATCGCGAGGAGTAGCTGCCGGCCGCTCGATCGCTGCTTCTCAGCGATGGCGAGCGCCGGCGGAATCACTGTGGCCCCGGGATGCCCCGATGCCGTATCGTCAAAGTCCAAGGCATTGGCGGAGGCCGAATTCAGGTAGGCCGCATGCAATACAGGTAGGCGCCGGTCCGTGCCGAAAATGGTGGCCTCTGGCACGCCTCCCATCTCCGCAAAGAGATCAAATGCTATACGACTCGGAGCCAACGTCGATCCGCCGACCATACAGGCGACAGCGTCGAGAACAGAGAGTTTCGCAAGCTCACGTACGTCGTCAGGAACTGCCTCGTATCGCGCGTCGACGACATATTCACAAAGCTGTGCTGTGACCGAGGCTCCATCCGCCCGCACCCGCGCCTGCCGGATTCTGGTGGTGTTCATGTAGGAGCTATCCTGATCGAGTCAATCCAATCGTCGTGAAGGATTGCAACCTAGCCGCCTATTTTCGTGCAAAGGCGGATGAGTGCGTTCAGTAACACCAGGCACACCAACTCCCGAGCCTGGACTATTGAGAAGATCCTCCACCATCGTGGGATATTCTTTGAGAGGACTGCGCGATGGCGTTCGCGACGTCGTTGCGGAAGTTCCGAATGTGGGCACGCATGGCTTCATAGGCCGCCTCAGGGTCACCGGCTAAAAGTGCCTGCAAAATCACCTCATGCTCCTCGACCGCAGCGGGTCGAATCCTGGGCTTCAGACTAAACACCCCGTCGCGCGCGTCGTGAAACGCCTCATAAAGTGATTTGGTGACACTTATCAGGTAGCGATTGCCTGATGCCTTGCCAATGACGTCGTGAAAGGCCCGGTCGAGAGCGTGCACGTCCGCAAGCGGTTTTTGAGCCAGACTCTCGCGCCACTCTTGATAGACGCGAACTAATTCGTCGCGGATCTCGCCGGTGAGTCGGCTCGCGGCGAGTCGCGCCACATCGGCCTCAAGAAGCTCGCGAGCTTCAAGAAGCTCGAGAAGTTGTTCGCGATGCTCAACAAGCCACGGAATCCAGATGGCTCCGCCATCAGCTTTGCTACTATCTTCACTCACGAAGGCCCCCGCCCCCGGTTTGACCTCGATGAGCCCAACTCGTTCAAGAAGCCGAATCGCTTCCCGAAGCGATGCACGACTCACACCGAGCTGCTGAGCCAATTCTCTTTCGGGCGGTAGTCGTTCACCGGCGGCGAGTTCGCCGTTCGCAATCATTCGTTGGAGTTGCCGAACGACAATATCTGAGAGCCTGACAGGCTCAATAGGTTGGAATGATGCCATAAAGAACGCTCAGGATGTTCGGGGAAAGTGGTCTGACCACTCATCCTTTAGACCACCACTATAACGTCTTCGCCAAGCCTTGTCAAGAGTGGCAACGGGATACAGATCACTTGCTCAGACGGCTGATCGAGGACTTCTCTGCTGCTCAGCGTTAGAGGTCCTGGTCTGCCCTTGGATTCGTAAGTGAGTCATCTTCGGCACATCCGTTCTGAAAAAGCCTACAGATTCGGTTAAGACAATCGCTTCTTGAAGCCCGTCGCCCGCTTGAAGCCCGTCGCCCGCGAGGAGGACGCCAGCGGCCGCTATGCCCTGGTGGAGTTATAGACTTTGAGGTTGGAGCAACTCAACACTCGAAACTCATAGAAAACCGCTCCTGGAGACCCCCGCTTTGAAGCGGAGGAGGAAAGGAGCGCAACGTAAAAGCAAAGCTAAAACGTTGCCTCTGTCACACCCCTGGGCTATAATCAAAAGTGTGTTTAGCCTGCTACCACAGGGAAGGCACTTCGGGAGGATCGGTGGTAGACGCTCGCCCGAAGCGATACGGTCGCAGAACACCTTAACAACCGAAGGCATGGCGTTGCGGGCAAAGAGTCGTGGCCCGCGTAAGTCCTGAGGGGCTCCCCACGCGAGATGACCCCGCTCGGGCCCCCCCGCCGGGGAAAACCTTCGACGCCAAGCGTAAGCTGCCACTTGCAACTTCGCTACGGCCTTCGGACCGTAGGGCCGCTGTCAACACTCGCTGCGCCTTGTCTTGCCTTTGCTTGCTACAGCATCAATCCAGCCACTGCCCTCCGGTCCGTACGCAGTCTGGACGCTCCGAATCTGGCACTTCGACCTTGATGACAACGCACCTCCCGAGGAGCCACGGCCTCCGCTCGTGCTCTATTGCCCCGGGGTGGACGCTGTTAGACTGTGGCCCTGGCCACCACAGCAGCCCTGGGTCGAGGAGGAGGAGTGGGCAAACGTGGAAGCGCTGTGAGAGGCACTGCTGGCTCCAGGGGAGGGAGCATTGTTGCGGACGGAGGGCGCGCTAGAGTCGTCTGGAAGGCACCCTTCTTGGGCTTACCCCTCATAACCAGCCGTGACTCCATGCAGTGGGAGATGCTGACATTTTGGCGACAAGAGGGGGATTGTCGGAAGGTCTCGGAAGTTGCTAGACTGGTGCTGGGAGGAGGTGGGCAGCCTCTGTGCCGACGAGAGGCCCGCCCACTTTTTGTTGTCAGTCGCCACATCCGGCCGGGTATACGAAGGACTGAGCACTGCTTAGCGACCACGATCCTGTCGCAGCCCTGGTCCTTGGGCCGGCGCTGAGTTGCGAGGCAAGCTATCCCATGTTTGGATTGAAAGGGGCCAGGATGCCATGCTACGAGTCAGGGGTGAAGCGGGTGAAGTGGTCCCCGTGGTGCAGTGTGATGGGTGTGGGGAAACGATCGCGGACGCCTCCGCCGCGCTCTATGAGTGGTAGGAAGAAGATTGTTTTCGGTCGGGCCGGGTTTTCTTTGCGCACGCGACCTGTTCACAAACTACCCGGCGGATCGCAACGGGCACCACGCGATGGCAGGCGCGGGCGCTTCCTGAACTGGCCCGGCTCTTTGAGCCTCCCGTCTAGCGGTTTTCCCGTGCAAT